>NZ_JAOQJL010000019.1:0-75588 GCF_025566965.1 Blautia ammoniilytica
AAAGTATTTATCAAAATAAAAATATCCTGAACAAGTTGCAGAGCCAGAAAGTTCTGTAACTGTCAGGATATTTTTGTTTGGTGCTGTCAACTCTAAAAAACGTTATTTACCGACAGCTCCTTCTTTATACAAATTATGATTTCACAGATTGCTCCCTGCTTTTCGCTCCTGCAGTCCTTCCCAATATTCTTTTTTCACAATACCTTGGAAAGGAATTCCTTAAGTCTTGGATTCTTGGGATTTTTAAAAAATTCTTCAGGGATATTTTCTTCCTGGATTTTCCCATCATCAATAAATACCACTCTTGTTGCCACTTCCCTTGCAAATCCCATCTCATGGGTGACAACTACCATAGTCATGCCACTTTCTGCCAGCTCTTTCATCAATTCCAGAACTTCTCCAACCATCTCCGGGTCAAGTGCTGACGTAGGCTCATCAAAAAGCATCACATCCGGATTCATTGCAAGGGAACGTGCAATGGCAATACGCTGCTTCTGTCCGCCGGAAAGCATGTCCGGATAAGCATTGGCCTTGTCTGGAAGACCAACCCTTGCCAGCAGGTCATCAGCCTTTTTAGAAGCCTCTTCCTTTGTCATCAGCTTTAATGCAACCGGAGCAAGCATGATGTTTTCCTTTACTGTTTTGTGAGGAAACAGATTGAACTGCTGGAACACCATCCCGATTTTCTGTCTGTGACGGTTAATATCCACCTTAGGATCTGTAATATCTGTACCTTCAAACAGGATTTTACCTCCGGTAGGCTCTTCCAGAAGATTCAGAGAACGGAGAAATGTAGATTTACCGGAACCGGAAGGCCCGATGATCGCTACTACCTCTCCCTGACAAATATCTGTGCTGATCCCATTCAGGACCACATTGGCACCAAAAGCTTTTTGAAGCTCCTGTACCTGGATCAGGACTTTTGATTTATCCACGCTCATTCGTACGCAGCCTCCTCTCCAGTTTATTCATAAAGTAAGTAAGAGTCATTACAAGTGCCAGATAAATGGCAGCTGCTGCAAACAGCGGCCAGGTAGGATCATAAGTACGGCTCTGGATCAGCATTGCGCCCTTTGTCAAATCCATCATACCGATGTAACCCACCACTGAAGTTTCCTTGATCAAAACGATAAATTCATTAACCAGTGCAGGCAGTACATTTTTAAAAGCCTGAGGGATGATGATCATGCGCATTGTCTGGGAGAAATTCAGTCCCAGGCTGCGTCCAGCCTCTGTCTGCCCCTGATCAATGGACATGATTCCTGAACGGACGATCTCTGCCACATAAGCGCCGGAATTAATACCAAAAGCAAGACCGCCCACAATGATCTTATTCACAGTTACTGAGCCAAAAATAACAAAGTTCATAATCAGCAGCTGGATCATGGTAGGCGTACCACGGATCACGGTAAGGTATACACGACAGATCCCATTCAAAAACCTGAATTTTCCATTCTTGTCATGTGCAGAACGGATGATTGCCACAATAAAGCCGATGATCACGCCAATGATCACTGCGAAAACTGTGATCTCCAGCGTTGTTTTTAATCCGTCCAGCAGCCACTGATATCTGTTTTCTTTAATAAAATTCAGATAAAATCCATGTTTAATATTTTCCCACATAATTCTTCCTGTTTTCCTTGAAAAGAGCTGTTGGCAATCCATATGTCAACAGCTCTGTAGTTTACGGTATAATTCTTATATTCTGTTACGTATTATTTATGCCTTTGGTGTCAAAACACCAAAATCCTATTACACATTATTTCTTTACAATGATTACCTGGCTTGCATTTGCATAGGTATCTGTAAAGTCAACATTCTCTTTACGATCATCAGTAACAGTCATGCCTGCTGCGCCAAAATCTGCTTTTCCAGAATTCACAGCTGCAAGAATGGAATCAAACTCCATGTCCTCGATCTGAAGCTCGTAGCCAAGCTTATCACAGATTGCCTGTGCAATATCAGCATCAATACCAACGATGTCGTCGCCATCATGATACTCATACGGCTCAAACTCTGCATTGGTAGCCATTACAAGTGTACCATTGGAACGATCCACATCCTCTGGGGACTCGTAAGGATGCTCACCGATCTCATCGCCAATGTAGTTCGCCATGATATCATCGATCACACCCTCATCTTTTAACTCTTTCAGGGCACCGTTCATCTTGTCCAGAAGGTCAGTATTTCCTTTCTTTACGCAGATCGCATACTCTTCTTCCACAAACGGGTCGTCCAGGATCTTCAGATCATCATTGTTCTCAACAAACTTCTGTGCCGGCTGGGAATCAATGATCACGCAGTCAATCTGTCCTGCCTTTAATGCCTGAACAGCTTCACTTCCTTTGCTGTAACGCTCTACAGTAGAACCCTCACTCTCATATTCAGAAGCATCCAGATCTCCTGTTGTACCAAGCTGAACACCGATGGTAGCTCCCGGAAGATCATCCTTGGATTCTACAGCAGCAGATACGCTGGCTGCCATGGATACGGTCATTGCTGTACTCAGTGCCAGAGCAGCAAACTTTTTTGAATTTTTCATAACCTTTTCCTCCTCTTCAGGCATTGTATGCATAAAGCCTGTATATTCTTTCATTTTTATTTTATAATTCTACCATGAATTTCTTAAAATGCAAGAGTAGACTTGAATAAACATGCAGTTTTTTATAACAATTTTTATAGCAGTATTTCTTTTCGTTCACACTTTTATAACATTTTTCCTTTATTATGGATAGCATAACTTTCCAGACCAAATAACACCTATAAGGAGGCTTGATAATATGAAGTTTACAAAAATGCAGGGAATTGGCAATGATTATGTATATATTAATTGTTTTGAAGAAACGGTAAAGGATCCATCTGCAGTTGCCAGATTTGTCAGCGACCGACATTTCGGCATAGGTTCGGACGGTCTGATCCTGATCCGCCCATCCCAGGTGGCAGACTGTGAAATGGACATGTACAATCTGGACGGCTCACAAGGTGCTATGTGCGGCAACGGAATCCGTTGTGTTGCCAAATATGTATTCGATCATGGAATCGTAAATAAAACCAGCATCTCCATTGCTACGAAAAGCGGCATAAAATATGTGGATCTTACAGTCAAAGATGGCAAAGCCAGCCTGATCCGTGTAAATATGGGATCTCCCATCCTCCAGGCCACACAGATCCCTGTAGTTGCAGATACGGAGCAAGTGATCGATGCGCCTATCCAGGTAGATGGACAGGAATATCATTACACAGCTGTTTCCATGGGAAACCCTCATGCCATTGTATATGTAGAAGATACAGACAGCCTGGATCTTGCCAAGATCGGTCCATCCTTTGAAAACCATGTGAATTTCCCTGATCGGATAAACACAGAATTTGTACAGGTACTAGATAAGCATACTGTAAAGATGCGCGTATGGGAGCGGGGTTCCGGCGAGACACTGGCCTGTGGTACAGGCGCCTGTGCAGTAGCCGTTGCTTCCATCTTAAACGGCCACGTTTCACCAGATACCCCGGTCACTGTGAAGCTGCTTGGCGGCGATCTTCAGATCTTCTGGAACAGAAGCGAAAACCTGGTTTATATGACAGGTCCTGCAGTAACTGTTTTTGATGGCCAGATCGATCTTTCCTTCCTTGGAGAATAAAATACCCCGGGATCATTGATCCCAGGGTGGTACATTAATAAAGCATATGAACATTTTACAGAAAAGCCATGATCCGTTCCACCATAAAGACAGCCCCACAGGCGATCAGTGCAACGGTGAGAAGGCTTTTCTCTTTATATGCAGCGATCAGTGCTGCACCAAACCCTGCCACTGCTGAGATCCTGCTGGCAGTAGCAGACAGGATGGCCGGAAATGTCATTGCAGCCAGGCATGCGTAAGGCACGTAATAAAGAAATGATTTGATATATGGATTTACAATTTCTTTTTTTGCCAATGTAATGGGCAGAACTCTGATCAGATAGGTCACACCTGCCATTACCAGAATATATATGTATACATTATGACTCATGTACTTCATCCTCCTTCACCGGACACAAATAAGCAGCTCCGCCTGCTGTCACTAACGTGGTGATGATGATCACAAAACCGGATGAAACTTTATTTAATCCTGGTACAACTGCAAATAGTGTGCTGACTGCCATAGCAGCCACAACCACCAAAAGCACTGCCTTGTTCTTCTTTGCCGGCGGAATGATCACTGCCAGAAACATTCCATAGATAGCCACCCCAAGTGCGCTCATGATAAAATCCGGGAGCAGGCTTCCTGATATGGCTCCCAGAAGCGTTCCAAGAGTCCAGCCCGGAATTGCCATGCACATGGCACCATAATTATAAAAAGCACTCACCTTTCCCTCCTGGCTGGCACTTACACCAAAGATCTCGTCTGTAATGCCAAATGCCACCAGATATCTGTGTGCCCATGGCTCATCTCTTCGCATTTTCTGTGACAGAGAAAAAGACATAAGACAATATCGCAGATTGATCACCAGCTGAGTCAATGCCATTTCCCAGTATGATCCGCCTGCCACAATAATATCCAGGCCTGCAAACTGGCCTGCTGATGTAAGATTGGTCAAGGAAATCAGTACAGCCTGCCATATGCTAAGGCCGGAAGACACTGACATCATTCCAAATGTAAATGAAACTGCCAAATACCCAAGACCAATGGGTATTCCGTCTTTGATTCCTTTTTTGAAGCTTTCATTCTTCATCGGATTGTTCCCCCTGGTACCATATCATATCTTAGATACATAAGCCCGGTTAGGCAGATAATTTGGTCTGCCCTGGCGTCCGCTTAAAGAATAAGGCATTGCAAAATATGTATCTACAGAGCTTGCCAGTGCCCAGTCCGGATCATACACCTTACCATTCACCTCAGCCCATCCATGGCCTCCTGATGAAATAGCGTATACCTCTTTATATCCTACAGCACTTGCCATAAATGCAAAAGCAGCTCCATAAGAAAAGCAGTTGCCTTTTCCTCTGAAAAACATGTCTTCAGCAAAATCCATCTCCCAGCCATTTCTTGGAGAAAAGCCTCTCCAGCTGAAATATCCGAAATTCTTCTTTGCATATTCAAAACAGATCTTCAGCTTTTCTTTCTTTGGCATCAGCGGCTTTGTGATACGCTCCACTGTCTGATTGGCTGCAAACAGGATACGAAGTCTTCTAAGGCTTGCACTGTCCTTTTTTGCCTTTCCTGTACGGTCGATGGTGATTCCGCTCACCCTTGCAGATTTAACCATACTCCCTTTGGAACCTCTGGCAATATTGAAGTAATAATAATCATTGCCGATCTTCTGCCAGCCTACATGCTGTGCTCCTTTTTGGTCAAAATAAAAAGTCTTTTTACCGATCTTGGAAAGCCCGGTAAGCTTTTTACCCTTTTCGTTGTAATAATATATGTTCTGGTTCTGCTTTTTCCACTGCTTTTTGTATCTGGCTGCTGCCTGGGTAGGTACAGCCAAAAGCATTACAGCCAGAAGCATTACAGCACATAATAAAAATCTTTTTCCTGTTTTCTGTTTCATTTCCCTCTCCTTATCATCCAAATATTCTTTTTTCTTTCAGGCCAGCTGCCTCCGACAGATATTTTACAACATCTGCTGCCACACATACAACATCTTCTTCATGCATAAATTGAGTTATTTCAGAATCAAACAGCATATTTGCCTGTGGATCAAACTCTTCATCCCCATCCCAAAACAGGACAGCTATATTAAGAAAAGGAAAAACAGGCAGCACATACCCTGCATCTCCCTGGGGAAGCCTGGTACCGCCCAGATCTTCACATGCCTTTTTCAGTTCTTCCACATGTCCTGAAAAAACAGTCTGAAGTGTCTGGATCACCGTCTCCCGATATGCCTTTTCAAAAGGATACACCCTCTTTACCAGCCTGAAAGGAACCAGTTCTCCTGAGGCACAGGGATTTTCCACAGCATAATAAAAAGTATTATAAATCACCATTTGGGTATTAAAACCAACCTCTCTGTCCGGTTCCTCCCTTCTTTGGATCTTTCCGGTTTTCCTGCCCACCCTGTATTCATGATTAAAATAGATAATATAAATATAATTGTCATCTGCGCAAAGCCTGAACTTATTTATTATTTTCTCCTGATCCATTTCCTTTAGAAACTTTTGTCTCCAGTTCTCTGTCACATCATCATAATTTGACATTTTCTTCCTCCCATTAGCTGATCTGCCAGCGGATATGGCTGCCATTTTCATCTTTTGTTACGATCAGCTGGTCTTCCATTTCCTGCTTCAGCTCTGTTACATGAGAAATAATTCCGATCAGCCTGGAACCAGATGCCATATCCTTCAGCACACGCACTGCCTGATCTCTGGAATGTTCATCAAGGGAGCCAAAGCCTTCATCAATAAACATCATATCCAGATCCACAGATGCAGAAGAAGCCTGGATCTGATCTGCCATTCCAAGGGCCAGGGACAAAGCTGCCATAAAGGACTCTCCTCCGGAAAGGGTACGCACTTCCCGTACCTTCCCGGTAACTGCAGAATACACCATCAGGTCCAGCCCTCTGTTTTTCCCCTCACCTGCACGTTCCAGTTCGCACAAACGCAGCTGAAACTGTCCGGCAGACATTTCTTCAAATCTTTGATTGGCTGCATACAGGATCTGCTGCAGATAATATCTTTGTACGTAGGTTTCAATATCCATTCTGGCTCCGGATACTTTCCCTGCCAGCATATTGTACATCTCTTCCAGCCTTCTGTGCTCCTCCATGATCCTTGCCCGTTCCTCCATCTTTGGAGATAAGGCATCCAGGCAGTCCCTATCTGCCTTATGGATTTCTTTGATCCTGGTCAGATGATCCTGCAGCTCTTCCAGCTCCTCCAGGGTTGTTTTCACTTCCTCTGAAAGTCTTTCCATGTCTGGTCTTTCTCTGCCATTTATGAATTCCACAGCCTGTTTTTGCCTGTTGGCTGCATCCAGCTTTCTTTCCTTATAAGCCTCCACCTGGTTCTGGAATTGCTCCAGCTGCTGATTGTCGTACAAAAGCAGTTCTTTCATCTGCTGCAGGGTCAGACCTTTTTCCTGAAGCTTTTTCTCAAATATCTGTTTTCCCAAAGCAGTGTCTTTTTCCAGAACAGGCAGTTCTTCTTCACATTTCGTAAGAAGAGCCTCCATCTTTTCTACATTTGCTTTGATCTGATCCAGTTCTTCCCTTGTCTTTTTCCAGGTCTTCTCTGCATTTGTCTTTTTCTCTTTCATCTGAGCCAAAGCCTGTAATGCCTCTTCCTTTGAAGAATAGCCTTTGCTTTGCTCCAGCTGCTGTAAGGCAGCCTGTTTTCCCGCAAGAAAATTACTGCATTTTGTTACCAGCAAAAGAGCATCTTCACTGGTCTTCTGCAGATCCTCTTTCTGTTTTTCCCCATCCTTCAGGCTTTTCTGTATTCCTGCCAGTTCCTTTTCGGCCTGCTCCAGACGGAAATTTTCTTTCTCCACATCTGCATTCCATCGGATGGAAAAATCCTTCAGATAATTCAGCAGTTCCTTCCATCCGCCAGGAACTGGTATATTCTCCTCTTGTCCAAACTCCGCCTGTTTCATCTGCAGCCAAAGCCTGTCCGCTTCCTTTTTGAAATATCCCTGTTTTTCTTCAAGCAGCTTCTTTCCTGTGCCGGCCTGTCCAGCCTTTTTCTCCTGATCCTCCTGTAAAACCGTAAGCTCCTCTCCCAGCTTCTGAAGCCCTTCTCTTGTGAGGGTCTGATGTTCCAGCGGGATCTGGCAGGGAGATGGATGCTCCAAAGATCCACACACAGGACAGGGCTGTCCCGGACGAAGCTGTTCCTTTGCAAGAAAGCCTGCCTGTGCATCTAAAAATGCAGTCCTTTTCACTGTGTACTCCTGGTTTTTCACATCATATAGATTCCGTGCTTTCTGATAATCCATCTGAGCTTTTTCTGCCTGCTTTTTCTGTTCCACAGTATCTTTGGCCAGCTGCCACAGCTGGGAGAGTTCCTTCTGGAACCGGAGCATATTCTCCTGTTTTGCCTGCCATAAAGCTCTTTGTCTGTCCGTAACCGACAGTCTTTCTCCCTGCTCTTTCCATAAACCAAGTCTGGTCTCCAACTCTTTAAGACTGGTCTGGGCATTTTCAAGAGTCTGGCCTGCCAGTCTGGATTCCTGCTCTTTTTCTTTGATTTCCTTTTGAAGCGCAGCCATCTTCCTGAATATTTCCAGGGAAGCCTCCACCTGTTGGGAAACCTTTGCAAAAATCTCCTGTACTTCCTTTTGCTGCTCCCTTGCCTTCTCCTCGCTTCCGGCAGCCTGCTCACAGGCCTTTTTCATCTCAGGCAATTCTTCCTGATAATGCTTGATAAGGGTTCTTGTATTTTCTACCTGCTTCTTCTGATCTTCATACCTTTGGTATGTCCCATGCAGCTCCTGTGCATCCCTGATCTGCCGGATCTGTATTGTAAGAAGCTGCATCCGCTCCTGATCCTCTTCACACTCTGCCAGTACTCTCCTGGCCTCATCAAGCTGTACAAACTGGTGGCACAGGGAATCTGCCAGATTTAGCTCATCCCTTTTTTTCAGATAGATACGGTTCTTTTCTTCCACCTGCTTTTCCAGACTCTCTTTTTCTTTTCTCAGTCTGCTGCACAATCCTTCCAACTTTGCCAGCAGATTTTCCATGTCAACTACAGACAGCCGTTCAGACTCCAAGATCCGCTTCTTTAATAAACTGATCTCTTCTATATCCGGATCTGCTTCCGGAATCACCAGATGGGAAGTTTCGGTCTGGCAGACCGTACGGATCCGTCCGATCTCAGACAGTTTTTCCTTTTTTCTTTTTCCCAGTTCTTCCACAATATCCTGAAAGATCTGCGTATGAAACAGCTTCCGGAAAATCTCTTTTTTGGTATCAGACTTCGCCCGCAGAAGCTCCATAAACTCTCCCTGTGCGATCATTGCCACCTGCATAAACTGGCTTTTAGTCAGTCCCAGAATTTCTACCAGTCTGGCATTCGCTTCCTTCTGAGGATATTCCCGCCCGTCTGGCATAAATAAAGATACTTTTTCCTTTTCCTCAATCTGCCCCTGTCCTCTTTTATTGGGTCTGAAATGACGAGGATTACGACGCACCACATATATTTCTCTTTCTCCGCCGTATCTGGCAGAAAATTCAAATTCCACATAAGGCTCAACGGAAGGATCTGCATACTGGCTTTGCAATTCTGTGCCGTTTTTCTTATTTACACCGGAACTTGCTTCTCCATAAAGTGCAAAAACAATGGCATCAAAAATCGTGGTTTTCCCGGCGCCTGTGTCTCCGGTGATCAGAAACAGATTCTGATCAGCCTTTGTAAAATCCAGTATCGTCCTGTCCCTGTAAGAACCAAAGGCCTGCATGGTCAGTTTTATAGGCCGCATATCAGTGTGCCTCCTTTACGCAGTTGATCACATCTTTCAGAAGCTCTCTTTCCTGCTCATCCATATCCTTCAGAAAAGAACAGCACAGTTCAAAAGGATCTTTCTGAATCTCTCCATTTACTTCTCTGCTGTAATCTGCTGTACGCAGATTCTCACGTCGTATCTCAAGAAGTCCGGGAAAAGCGCAGCGAAGCCTGTCCTGCATATCCATAATATCCAGATCTGCCTTATCGTTAAGGATCACTGTTACATAATCCTCACAGCTTTGATTTACCACTTCTTCCAATGTTCCCCGTATCACCCGTATCTGATGCAAGGGCTCAAGCGGAAGCACGCTCACACATACATCTCCTTTTGCGCCCATTTCTACCTGCAGGATCCCTTTTCGCTGGCCTGCCTCGCTGACAGATGTTGGAAAAGGAGTCCCACAGTATCGTATTACCTCACTGCCCACCTTCATTGGCTTATGGATATGGCCAAGGGCCGCATAATCAAACGGCTCAAGCACACTGCTTTGGACTTCGTCAATATTACCCACTGTACGGATTTCCGAATCCATTCTCGGAATATCTTCTGCCCTGGTGCCGGATGGCAGGTAAAACTGATGGCTGACGATCACGTTACGTTCTTCTTCCCTGATACTCTCCCTCTGGATCAACCTACGCACAGTCTCATCATAGGAAAGATTATTGCCATTTTCATCACTGCCGGTGATAGCCTTCACAGTGGATGGCTTTACAAAAGGAAGCAGGTAAAAATTCACTTTTCCCCAGGAATCATGAAGGCTTACTTTCTCTATATACTCCCCTTCTCTTTGCGGTGGCTGCCCGATCATGTACAGCTTCTGTCTTGCAAGTACAGACCGGAAGCAGTTCACTCTGGATGCACTGTCATGATTACCGCTGATCATCATAACTACAGTCTCCGGTGCTGCCTGTGCAAGCCCCTGGATAAAACGGTCAAACACTTCCACTGCCTCCGCAGATGGCACTGCCTTATCGTAGATATCCCCGGCGATCACAATCGCATCAGGTTTTTCCTTCTGTGCGTATTCTGCAATTTTCCCGAAAATATACTCCTGATCCTGACGCAGATCCCGATTCTGCAGCTTCAAACCTATATGCAGATCTGATAAATGAAAAAACTTCATACACCCTGCCTCTTTCTGCTTTATATGTGCTTTTTATGTATTTTTTATCATACCATAATCCGCACGCAAAAAAAAGACAGGGCAGGTACATCTTTTATGCACTCTGCCCTGCTTATCACTGTTCACTTTGTTCGCAGTAACCCTTGTTTTTTATTCACATCACTTGATTTTCTCATAGCTATCATCATCTTATAGCTATCCTTGTTTTTCATTTACATGATCTTTTCATAGCCACCCTTGTTTACACATTTCACCATCTGCTCCAGTTCTTCCATCCCCCAGCTGCAAGCCTGCCTGGGGTCTCCTTTGAACCACACGCAGGTTCCGCAGGAAGAGCTTAATGTCCTTGGCACCGGCATGATCCGGCTTTCAAATCCGGCTTCTTTACACTGCTTGTGGAATGCCATGGCTCCAAAATGGGAATAAAAAGTAGCTATATACGCTTCCTTCATTTTTTCAGTGTAAGGATATAATCCTCACTCTCTTCTTTGTAAGATACCTTATATCCCTGATGGGTTGCAAACCGTGTCACATTTTCCTTTGCCGTAGGATTATCCACCAGGATCTGGTACATGCTTTCTCCTGCCTCCAGTGCCTTTTTGGTCAGGATCACCGGTTCCGGGCAGGAAAGCCCTCTTGCATCAACAGTTCTCATTTCAGGCTGCTCCTTTCTTTCTTATGGAATTACAAGCTGCAATCACCAACAGTACTACAATTCCCACTAATACTGCTGCTTTGCCATTTGCTGTAGGGCCTTCTGCGGAAGATGCCAGGCCAAAATTATGTGCAATAGCAGCACCTGCTGCCAGCCCGATCACAGCAACTGCAGAATCTGTATTTCCTTCTCCTGCCAGTACCAGCTGACGCATAGGACACCCGCCAAGAAGGACACAGCCGAAACCTGCCAGTGCCATTCCCAATGCATTCCAAAGTCCGTCGGTATGTGCAATGGGCTGTCCTGCAAATCCAGGATTCCAGAATCCCAGGATTGCATTTCCAATAAATGCAGCTACAAGAATAGCCAGGAATCCACTAAGAAGCTTCCATTCTCCAAACAGCACTACATCACGGATACCGCCTACCATACAAAGTCTTGTTCTCTGTGCCAGTGCACCTACCACCAGTCCGGCCACAAGAGAGATCCCGATTGCAGCGTGCTTTGCCCCAGGGCCTCCATCCGTTTCTGTAAAATGGATAAATGCAGGTGCAGCTACCAGAAGTGCAAGGATCACCAGCTGCAGCACCGTAAAAATCGTTCCTTCTGTTTTCTGCATGGAATAAGAACGCTTCAGAGTATATCCTTTTTTCAGGAAAACAACACCCAGAAGGATTCCGCCTACAAATCCAAGGATTCCAAATAAAGCATTGAAATCTCCGCCTGCCAGACGCAGGATCATACGGAAAGGACATCCAAGGAACATCAGGCATCCGATCATAACAAACATAGCAATGACAAATCTTGTCACTGGTGCAGAGCCGCCTCTTGGCTTAAATTCCTTTGTAACCAAAGCCAGGATAAATGCCCCCAGTACAAGCCCTACGATCTCTGGACGTATGTACTGTACTGCTGCTGCTGAATGGAATCCCAGTGCTCCTGTGGTATCTCTGATAAAGCAGGCAATACAGAAACCCATGTTTGCAGGATTACCAAAGAAAACCAGCCCTACAGCAATGGCTCCGATAATAAGTCCTGCCGCAATGATCAGGATAGTTTCTTTTTTCGTGGTTGAATCATTCATACTACTCTTTCCTCCCTACCTGAATATACAGAAATTTTATCATTAAGCCTATTTTTATTCCAATTAATTATTAAAGTGTTTTTTGCCGATTTATAGATTTTATCAATATATTGTGGTACACTAATTACAAGAATGATTCAGCAGGTAACTGTTACATCACTAAACAGTTATGTATCAACACCATATCTGCTAAGTATGTTTCCTATAACCTGCTGAGTAGTTGGTAAAATTAACAGAAAGTCAGGTTTCTATCATGACAGACAGAATTTATTTCGATCAGGCAAGTACCTCTTTTCCCAAAGCCCCTGGAGTTGCCAAGGCAATGTATGCCTATCTTACTAGCCTGGGAACGAATGTGAACAGAGGCTGCTATGAAGATGCTTATGCAGCAGAAGAAACAGTTTTTAATACCAGAAAGCTTCTGGCACAGCTTTTTCACTTTCCACTGACAAAAAATGTGATCTTAACAGGCAATATCACCCAAAGCCTGAACATGCTTTTAAAGGGACTGCTGCGGCCAGGTGATCATGTACTTGTATCTTCCATGGAGCATAATGCAGTGATGCGTCCACTTGTCCAGCTTTCCAGAGATGGCATTTCCTTTGACCGGATCCCCTGCCGCAGGGATGGCACCATGATCCTTGAACAGGCAGAAGCTATGATCAGGCCTTCCACAAAAGCTATCATTACTTTACATGCTTCTAATGTATGTGGCACCCACATGCCTCTGGCAGAGCTTGGTGATATCTGCCACAGGCATCATCTATTCTTCCTGGCAGATACTGCCCAGACAGCAGGTATCTTTCCACTGGATATGGAGCAATTACACATAGACGGTCTTGCTTTTACAGGACATAAAGGTCTTCGCGGTCCACAGGGTACCGGTGGTTTTCTTATATCCGGACAGTTGGCAGATCAGATGGAGCCTTTAATTTCCGGAGGCACAGGCAGTGTTTCCCATACAGAAGAGGTTCCTTCTTTTCTGCCGGATCGGTTCGAGCCTGGAACTCCTAATCTTCCCGGTATTTTCGGCCTGCACGCAGCACTTAAGGAGCTGACTCCTCTATCCATGGAGCAGATCCGTACAAAGGAGCTTTCTCTTACCGGATATTTTCTTGAAAAGCTTATGGAACTGGATCCTTCTGAAAAGCATATCCGTATCATTGGAAGAAAGGATCTGTCCATGCGAAGTGCTGTAGTTTCCATCCAGACTTTGGATGAAGATATGGCTTCTGTGGCATGGCATCTTGATCATGACTATCATATCATGACAAGAGTGGGGCTTCACTGTGCACCAAACGCCCACAAAACACTGGGCACATACCCGGCCGGCACCATCCGCTTTTCCTTTGGTCCCCAAAACACTAATAATGAAATTGACTTCTGCATAAGGGCGCTGAAAGAGATCCTTGATCTTTAAGGCTTCCCGGAAAGGACACCTATGGAATTCAAACAACTGGAAGCCTTTGTGGCAGTAGTGGAATATAATAGCTTTTCGGAGGCTGCCAAACATCTTTATCTTACCCAGCCAACCATTAGTTCTCACATCCGTTCCCTGGAACAGGAGCTGAACTCCAAGCTGATCCTTCGGACTACCAAAAAGCTTACGGTTACAGCACGGGGGCAGCAGCTTTATGACTGTGCGGTAAATATACTGAATATGCGCAACACTTTGGTGGATGAATTTACTGGCAATGATAAAAAGATCATAGACCTTGGTGTTTCCACTATCCCCTCCTCCTACCTTCTGCCGGAGCTTCTGGGTGCTTTCAGCAGCCAGTCCCCTAACGTCTACTTTCATGCCTGTCAATCCCACAGCCAGGGAGTGATCATGCGGGTACTGGATGGCAGTATAGACCTGGGCCTTGTAGGCAGTAAAAGTGAGGACAAGGATTGTCAGTTTATTCCTTTTTGTTATGACAAACTGGTACTGGCCACCCCTGTAACCCCCTATTTTCTTAAAATGCAGGAGCAAGGTGCACAGCTTGCCGATTTTCTGGACCAGCCCTTTATCATGCGGGAAAAAGGTTCCGGAACAAAAAAAGAGCTGGACCGTTACCTGGAGAGCCAGGGAATCAGCCAGTCTTCTCTGAATATTGTGGCACGGATGAATGATCTGGAAGCTGTGCGAAGATCCATTGTGCAGGGCATCGGGATTTCTGTTCTTTCCTACCGCTCTGCCAGGGATCTGGCAGATTCCAGACAGCTGCTGCTTTTTCCTTTGGATAAAGTATCATCTGTGCGTACCTTTTATATTGTATATAATAAAAACCGGATACTGAAAAGCCATGTAAAGCAGTTTATCCACTTTACAGAGGGCTTCTACCAGAATCCGGAAACACCTTAAAAATCACAAATTCAAGAATGCCTCGGCATTCTTGCTGCGAGGTGCGCGTCATGCAATTGCATGGCATACTTCTCCTGCGCACCTCTGCAATCCTGCCGGAGGCTATATCAGCTGGGGGATTGACTCCCACCACTGATACCAGCTTGTTTCTCACCACCTATAGAGGTGGGAGTCATCTCCCAGCTGATGTATTTTGACTGGTAACTGAACTACTGCATATTTTTTATAATACAGATTCGATCAATGTCCTGGTGTAATCGGTTTTAGGATGATCGATCACCTGCTCTGTTGTCCCATATTCCACCATCTTTCCGCCGTTCAGGACCATAACATGATCGCAAAATGCCTGCACCAGTGCAAGATCATGGCTGATAAAAAGAACTGTCAGGTTCTCATTGTGTTTTAGTTCTATCAGCAGTTCCAGTATCTGCTTCTGCACAGTCACATCCAAGGCACTGGTAGCTTCATCGCAAATCAGGATGGACGGCTTTACAGCCAGTGCTCTGGCAATGGCTGCCCTCTGGCACTGACCTCCACTGACCTGATGGGGATATCGCTGTGAGAATTCCTTATCAAGCCCGCATTTTTCCAAAAGCTGCTCCACTCTCTCTTTTGTTTCTTTGCGATTCATCCCCATATTACGCAGACTTTCTCCAATCCCGTCTCCCAAGGTATGTCTTGGGTCAAAGGATTCTGCAGGATTTTGAAATACCATCTGAATATCCTGATATATGTTACGCAATGCCTTTCCTTTAGCCTTTGTAATTTCCTGATTGCGTAAAAATATCTGTCCCCGTGCCACATCCTCCAGACAGGTGATCATTTTTGCAATGGTGCTTTTTCCTGAGCCTGATTCACCAACAATTCCCAGACATTCTCCTTGTTTCAGATTGAAACTCACATCATCCACTGCAGTGAATCGCTTATTGCCAGATATGAAGCTTTTACTTAAATGTTCAGCCTTTAAAACAGTTTCTGCCATTTCACCCTGCCTCCGGAATCTTTCTGTGATTCAAATGAAGCACAGAGTCCATAAGTTCCCTGGTGTAGCTATCCTTAGAATGCTCAAGGACCTTTTTTGTTTCTCCATAATCTCTGACCTGTCCATCTTTCAGCACCAGCACCTTATCTGCCATTTTTCTTACTACACCTATGTTATGTGTGACTATAATCATAGACGTATGGTACTCCTTGCGCAGCAACAGCAATTCTTCAACAACCTGCTTTTGTACTGTCACATCAAGTGCACTGGTAGGCTCATCCGCAAGGAGCACCTTTGGCTGCATGATCATAGCGATACAGATTCCAACACGCTGGTTCATTCCGCCAGACAGCTGGAATGGATAGCTTTCCAGCACACGTTCACTGTCATGCAAGCCGATTTTTTCCATAATCTCCTTGGCTCGGCATCGAATCTCTTTTTTGCTGGCTTTCTCATGTTCTGTCACTGCTTCATACACCTGTGCTCCAACCTTGCGCACAGGACATAATGCAGATTTGCAGTCCTGAAATACCATACCGATTTCTTTTCCCCGATATCTGCACAGCTGTTTTTCATTCATTTCAGTAAGATCGTGATCCTTATACCAGATATTTCCTTTTGTTACTATTCCTTCCTGTCCCAGAATTCCTGTAATTGCCTTTATGACTGTACTTTTGCCACTTCCTGATTCTCCAACAATCCCAAGAATCTCTCCTGGTTTCAGGTCAAAGCTGATATCCTGTATCACTTCTTCACCTTCATATGAAACTGTTACATGTTCTATACGAAGCAATGAATCCATTCAAATTCCCTCTTAACACTTAATTAATATCCAGGTCTGCAGTAATCTCATAATAATCACATGGATGAGCTTCCAGTCCTGTCACATTAGATTTTGTTACGATCCCCATATTCAAATGTGATACAAAGAAGAATGCATCATCATCCAGGATCTGCTGCTGCAGCTTCACTGCCAGTTCACCTCTTTTTTCTTTGTCAAAGGTCTGATGCAGCTGATCTGTCAGCTTTGTTACCTCTTCGTTCTGATAATTCCCATAATTTTTAGCACCAGTTACTGTACTGGTAAAGAAATATTCCGGATCACCGGTAGGAGCCGTGGTGACAGAGCTTACATATACATCGAAATCTCCGTTTTCTGCATAAGTTCTGTGGTCTGACGTATTATTCACCTGCAGGTCAATGCCGATTTCTTTTAAGGTAGCCTGTGCATACTCTGCCAGCTTTGGCTGTTCCAAACGAGTAGGATAAGTAAGCCAGTTGATGGTCAGCTTCTGTCCATCTTTATCTGCATATCCATCACCATCTGTATCCTTCCAGCCTGATTCCTCCAACAGCTTTTTGGCTTCCTCCGGATCATAGGACACTGCATCCACTGCATCATTTCCATAGGAAAAGCTGCTTGGAAATGCTCCTTTTGCCGGAATACCCCGGCCTCCCATAATGACTGAGCAGAAACCTTCTTTGTCAATTCCCATTTCAACAGCCTTACGGATATTCTGGTCCTGCATCAGCTCTGAATCCATATTAAACTGCCCAAAGAAGCATCTGCTGGTGGCACAGGAATGAATGGTATACTCTGGATTCTGATCAAATAAAACATAATTATCATACTGAAGGCCATAGGTCCCCTGGATATCTCCGGTCTGTAATGCAGCTGTCAGGGCACTTCCATCAGCAAAAGATTTCACTGTGATTTTATCAACTTTTACATCACCGCCCCAGTAGTTTTCATTCTTAGTCAGATCGATCTGGGTTGGTGTTACATTCGTAGCAATGTAAGGACCTGTTCCTGCTACATTTGCAGATCCTCCTTCGCCCTGAATACCATATTCCATATCAATAATGGCCCCATATGGATCTCCAAGATAATTGATGATTGCAGGACAGGGTTCTGTTGTGTAAATCGTCAGTGTCTGTCCTTCTGCTTCTATATGATCAATTTTAAGATCATATGGTGCACGGTCATGAACACTGATCAGATCTTCCAGACACTCCTTTACTGCCTGGGCATCCATAGCCCGACCGCTGGAAAACTTCACTCCGTCGCGAAGAGTTATTTTTACAGTTAAGTCATCTACAAATTCATAGTCTGTAGCCAGCCATGGCTCAATCTCCATGTTGTCGTTATACTTAAAAAGTGTTTCACCTACACCATAACGGATGGCACTCCAGCCTGAATAATTATCATGAGGGTTCAAGCCTGCATCTCCCATTTCTTCACTATAGCCGGTTGTGCCATACACAAAGCTTTTTTCTCCATCTGCATACACACTTGAAGCTGTGGCAGCAATAAGCATTGCTCCTGTGAAAACTGCACCCAATATTTTCTTCTTCATCCTCTTATTGTCCTTTCTCTCTTTGTTTTGGATCCATATAATCTCTTAATGTATCTCCCAGAAGGTTAAAGATCATTACTGTAATAAAAATTGCCAGTCCGGGAGCCAGCACCATCCATGGTGAGATCTGCAGCATACTTCTGCCGTCATTGATCATATTTCCCCATTCCGCCATTGGAGGCTGCACCCCTAGTCCAAGAAAAGACAATCCAGCAAGCTCCATCATCATTGTTCCAATATCCAGAACGGAAGTGATCAGAATGGAGCCAAATATATTAGGAAGTATATGTTTGAACATGATCTTGCAGGTACCACTTCCAGATAATTTTACAGCCATTAAATAGGGCATATCCTTTTGAGTCAGTGTAAGTCCTCTTGCAAGTCTGGCATATTTAGGCCATCCGATCACTGCCAGTGCGATCACAGCATTCTGGATCCCGCCTCCCAGCACCCCTGCAACAGCAAGGGCAAAAACAAGGCTTGGAAATGCAAGAAACAGGTCCGAGATGCGCATCAGAATGGTATCCGCAAGTCCTCCGATCCATCCACAGATCATACCGACCACAGTTCCTGCCACCGTAACAATACAAACAAGCAAAAGTGTTGCATAAATACTGGTGGTGCTTCCTACAAGCACTCTTGAGAACATATCCCTCCCATAACGGTCGGTCCCCATAATATGGGCCAGACTGGGTGGCTTCTGTGCCTGTAAAAGATCCTGTGCATATGGATCATATGGACAAATGTACTTTGCAAATGCAGCTGCCAGCAGCAACAGTAAGGTAAGAAAAATAAAGAAATACAGCTTTCCTTTAATATGATTTTTCTTTCCTTTCTTTGCAGGGACTATAACACTTTTTTCAGTCTGTTTCATGTTCTGTCACCTCCCAGCCGCACCCGGGGATCCAGATAATGATATAAAATATCTGTGATCAGATTGACCACCACATATATGATCGCCATCCATGCCACATAGGCCTGAATAATGGGATAATCTCGCATTGTAATGGCATCTACTGCCATCTTCCCTACCCCATCCCACATAAAAATAGTCTCCACGATCGTGGTTCCGCCTAACAGGCTTCCTATTGACAGTGCCAGCAGTGTGATGATCGTAAGCATGGAGGATTTCATAACATTTTTCCAGATAATAACACTTCCTCTTACGCCCCGTGCCCTGGCTCCTGTCACATAATCTTTATTCAGCTCTTCCAGAACCGTTGTACGCACCTGTCTTGTATATTTGGATGCCATGGAAATCGCAAGCGTCAGTGTTGGCAAAACCAGGCTCAAGGCCATATTATCCGTTGTAATGACAGGCAGCCAGCCAAGCTTAATAGAAAACAAATACATCAACACCAGTGCCGCAAAGAAATTAGGCATAGAATTTCCAATAAAACTAAAAAAGCGGATCAAATAATCAACCCATCGGTTATGTCTTACTGCAGAATAGATTCCCAGCGGAATCGCAATCAGCATTGTAAGAATTACTGAGGATACAGTAAGCACAATGGTTGCCGGAAGCTTCTCGATAAACGTATCGTATACATCCCTTTTGGATACATAGCTTTTTCCCATATCTCCGGTAATCATTCCGCAGAACCATTTTCCATATTGGACAAGAAAGGGCTGATCCAGTCCATATTCCTTCCTGGTGGCATCAATCACTTCCTGTGAAACCGCTGAGCCCGCATTTTCATACATATAGGTAACTGCATCCCCACCTGCCAAACGCATCATCGCAAAGGATAAAAAGGTAATCCCTATAAGAATCGGGATCAATTGAAGCAGTCTTTTTAAAATGTATTTTGTCATAGATGCTCCTTTATTTTTGAATAGATCATTCAGATAATCGACTGGTAAGAAAATCCAGAAATTCCTGTATGCATTCTTCCGGCTCCTCATCTTTATGGATCACATACCCAAAACATACCCTGCTTTTTCCCGGATCCAGTGGTATTCCTAACATAGTTCCGGTTTTATTTTCAGAAAGATAACTTCCGCTTATATTGGAAACATTACTGTTCTTCAGCATCTTTTCCATAATATAATCGCTGTTGGTTAAAACAGAAATATCCATATTCTTCCATTTAAAGCGGCTGTCTTCAACTGCTCCTATATCAAAAAATTCATCCTGATAATTTTGTATGAACCGCATCTTTTCCAAATCATCTGGTAAGATCCTGTCTCTCTTTAAACGATAAAGATCTGTATTTTGCCCTGGATATAAAATGGTATCTGTTTCCTGCATTATGACAAACTCCATTTTATTTTTACCAAGTTCATGCAAAAAATCACCCATTTGATGACTTAATATATAGACAAAGCCTATATCATCCATATAATCCCGGACACGTTCCATAACGCCTCTTACTCCTGCTGCGGTAATCTGGAAATGGTATCCCCGTTCACTGGTTTTATTATAAAAATCCACGAACTGATTTGCGAACCAGGAACTGGGATTCATGGAGATTCTGATCCATTTTGTCATCCCATGGGAAGCCATCTTTTCCAGGGCATCCATTTCATTTGTGATCTTGCAGGCATATTGATATACCTTTTTCCCCACTGGTGTTAATCGAATACCTCTGGGTATCCGTTCAAACAGCTGGATTCCAAGGGCATCCTCCAGGCCTTTGATCACTTTACTTACACTTGGCTGTGTAGAATACAAAATTTTGGCCGCATCACTAAACGATCCCGTCTGTGCACATACTTTAAAATATTGTAACTGCTTTAAATCCATAAATTTCTCCATATATTTTGTGAGAACAGGATTGGATATCTTTCTCCCTTATCCCTGCTGGTTACTTTTCAGTCCACAATAAAAACATTGGTGTAGGATTATAAAATTCATCCTTTTCACAATAAATCCTGCTGCTGATGCCCAAATCCACGTAGATTCTTTTTACGCCTAAAGTTTCCAGTGTCTGCAGATCCCAGGCCGGTCGGCTGCATGAACTGATGGGAAGCTGATGCTTAATCTCATCACATTCCCGCATCATATCGCTTCCCAGCATATTGTGTGCGTGCATCTTAGGAAGCGAAGAAGTATCTGTACTGTCTTCCAATCCGTAATTTGCATCAAAGTTTAACATAAAACCGCCTTTTTTCAAAACCCGCATCCACTCTCCATATGCCTTTGACGCATTGGGAAGCGTCCAGGTCAGATTTCTTGAAATCACCATGTCAAAACAGTTATCCTCAAAGTTCAGTGTCTCTGCATCCATTACCTGGAACGTACAGTTCACTCCTTCTTCTTTTGCAAGACTTCTGGCACCTTCGATCATGTTTGGAGTCAGGTCAATACCGGTTACCATGTGTCCTTCCTTTGCAAGAAGTACGGAGAAAAAACCTGCCCCACAGCCTACATCCAGGATTTTCAATTTGCTGCCCTTTTCCTGCATGCATTTATGGATTTCATTCATCCATCTTGATGCAAGGGGACTGTGAAGTTCATCTCTGCGCTGCTTCAGGAAGCTGTCACTGCGTTTTGTCCAGTAATTGGTGATCCTTTCCTTCCTATCATCATTTTCGTAACTAATCTGTCCGTAAGTGATCATGGGGCCATCCTGCAGCACCTGCAGGGAACGTGTCTGATACAGGATCACTCCATCACTGTAGGCCACACAGCATTCCAGTTCTTTTCCTTCATAATCCCGTACATATCCAAGTACATCACCGGATTCAAACAGGTCTCCTGCTTTTTTTTCCGGATACCATAAAACATTGTATGAGGCATCCTGGTACTGAACATTTTTCACTTCCAAAGGATAATACTTGCGATAACTTTTATGTCCATCATAAATTCCAAGATACCGCAAAATGGTGCGTACATCCCGCTTCATGGAACGCACCTCTTCTGCATCCCAGCATCCCATGCCCCCTCTTTCCAGAAGCACACTTGGAATCCCCTGGGAGGCAGCATAATTGTAAGCGCTACCGGAAACTACATCTGACTGTACCATGTAAGGCACATCCACCTGCTGAGCCATATGTCTGGAAATTTCCACAGTTCTTGCATCTGCACGTCCTGCATAATATACATAAGAAGCCAGTTCCTCATAATCGTCTCCGCTATGCAGATCAATATAGTAATCTGCCTTTTCCTGCAGTTCCTTAACCACTGCAAAAGCCAGCCTCTCCAGTTTTTTTCCTTCTCTTTTTCCAGGAAAAAGGCGGTTCAGATTTCCACTCTCTGCCATATCTGCACTGCCTTTTCTGGCCTCAAAAGCCTCTCGGCAAACCACTTTTACAAGGATCACTGTACCGGACATTTTCTCTGCATTCAGATCCTCTGCCAGTTCTACAGCAGACTGGATTCCCACATATTCTCCTGGATGGATCCCAGCTGTGATCAATACAGTCTTTCCCGGATTTTTCCCACGGATCACCGTTATCGGCAGAGAAAATTCTCCATTGCCAAGGGTTAAAAAGCCATGTGCCCGATGCCCTGGCTGCACTGTCAGATCACCTAATGTATAACCTTCCCATAGTTCTTGTTTTACAGCCTGTATCATGAACATAGGCGTTGATCCATAATTCAGTTTTTCTTCTGTACTCCACACCCTGTTCCATACATCGGTGTCAACTGTAACAGAAGCATGAAGCTCTGTCAGCACCTTTTCATCCCATGACGGACGCTGCTTCCCGGACAATGGAACCTGTCTGGCAATCTCTTCCATGCGATCAATATCTGTACAGAGATAATGGTCATCCAGGTTTTCCTTTTCTACATTTTCCCTGTCCTTATCATAGGCCAGCCGTTTCTCCTCATCATACAGATATCCGTACCAATTGGCGTCAAAATTCAAAAGCTGTCCACCGGGACAAAGCACACGGATCCACTCCCGATAAGCCTTTACCGGATCCGGCAGATTCCAGGTCAGATTCCTGGTGATCACCACATCAAAAGTATTATCCTGAAAGTCCAGATCCTGGGCATCCATCCGATAAAATGACACATGATCCTTCTTATTTCCAAGATACTTTTCCACATTCTCTTTAGCCTTTTCCAACATTCCTTCTGTGTAATCCACAGCATCCACATAATAACCTTCGCCTGCCAGGATCACAGGAAAAAAACCTGGGCCTGTGCCAATATCCAGGATCCGCAGGCTTTCCCTGGCTTTCTGTGGAAATTTATTTTTCAGAAGCATAAGCCAGGCTTCTTTTTGTGTGCCAAGAAGCTCTTTTTCATTTACCTCTGAATATCCTTCTGTCCGTGTATTCCAGTAATCCTTAATTTCTTTCATCAGTTCTGTCAACTGTATTTCCTCCGCAAGTCTCTTCCAACTGTTTCTTCTATCAATTTTTAATTTCTTATTTCAATCTTTTCCACAAAATCTGTTAAAATGTTAGCAAAGTGGTGTGGATTCTGCAAGCCCCCAGGGGGGATAAATTATTGCTCCGCTGACCCATAAAAACAATTTGCTGAACTTCACGAAGTATGGTATACTGAATAAAATACGAAATAAGTGCAGTTCCAACTGTCTGCATCAGAAAATACCCCATCTTCACGATTCCTTAACATTCGCTGTACCAGGGGTATCAAAGCTATATGAGATTGAGGTGAAACATTATGAAATCCAATGAATCTGCAGAGAATTATCTGGAAACCATACTGATTCTCAGTAAGAAAAAACCTGTTGTGCGTTCTGTAGACATCGCAGAAGAACTGGGCTTTAAGAAGTCCAGCGTCAGCGTTGCCATGAAGAACCTCCGTGAGAAGAATCACATTACGGTGACTCCGGAAGGGTATATCTACCTTACTCCATCCGGTCAACAGATTGCTGATATGATTTATGAGCGTCATCAGTTTCTTTCTGCATGGCTGATCCGCCTTGGAGTAGATCCTGATACAGCTACTTCAGACGCATGCCGGATCGAGCATGTGATCAGTCAGGAAAGTTTTGAAGCGATCAAGAAGCATCTTGCTCCGGAAATGCAATAATTTTCTCAAACAAAAGGGTGCCCATTGCCTGTGGTTATACAGGATGGACACCCTATTTTTATTCTGTTATTCCTGATTTGCTTTTTTCTCGTAGAAAACAGCAGAAAACGGTGATAATTTTAATGCATTTTCCCCTGCTGGGAGAATCTTGTCTTTCTTAGTATATTTCCTGTTGCCGCCATAAACTTCCATATCACTTGCCATCAGAAGATCATATTCCTCTTCAAGCCGAATCTGATATTCCTGGGTCTGATCAGAGAAATTAAACAATGCCAGGATTGTTTCTTCTTCGCTTCTGCGCTCAAAAACATATACGCATTTCTCTTCTTGATGACAGTCGATCCATTGGAACCCTTTATTTTCAAAGTCATGCCTGTACAGTGCCGGATGTTCCAAATAGCAATGATTCAGTTCCTTCATAAATCTGTGGAACTTCTCATGGATAGGAAAGTCCAATAGCATCCAGTCCAGATCTCCTACCTCGCTCCATTCTTTTAGCTGAGCTAGTTCATTTCCCATAAAATTCAATTTCAGACCGGGATGTGCATACATATACATATAAAAGGCCCTTGCCTGTGGGAATTTCCCGTCATATCCTCCATTCATCTTCTGTGCGATGGTTGCTTTCCCATGGACCACTTCATCATGAGACAGCGGAAGAAGATACTTTTCATTATAGAAATACATCATGGAAAATGTCAGCTTATGATACTGCTCCTTACGCTGCTCCGGAGAAGACTGAAAATAAGAAAGTGTATCATTCATCCATCCCAGATCCCATTTGTAATCAAAGCCAAGTCCGCCTTCAGAAACAGCCTTCGTTACTCCTTGGTAAGGTGTGGAATCCTCTGCAAACAGCATAACATCCGGTAACCGTTCCTTCAGCCCCTGATTCATGGTCTTCAAAAACTTCAGAGCTGATAAATTCTCCCCGCGATTACTATCTCCCTGCCAGTAGATCAGATTGCCAACAGCATCCATACGCAGTCCGTCAAAATGAAATTCCTGCAGCCAATAAAGAGCACAGGACTGTAAAAAGCTGCAAACCTCTCCTCTGGAATGCATAAAATTACAGCTCCCCCATTCATTGCGTCCTACTGCAATATTAGGATATTCATATAAAGCAGTTCCATCATAATTAGCCAGTGCATAATCATTAACAGCAAAATGAACCGGCACAAAATCCAGGATCACACCAATCTCATTTTTGTGGCACTGGTCAATAAAATACTTCAGATCTTCCGGCTTTCCGTAACGTGAAGTAGGACTGAAATACCCGGTTCCCTGATATCCCCAGGATTCATCACAGGGGTATTCACAAAGAGGCATTACCTCTATATAATTATATCCGTTTTTCTTCAGATAAGGAATAATAAGACCTGCCATCTCCCGATAGGTGTACCATCTTTCACCAGAGCCTTCTTCCGGGCATTTCCAGGATCCAAAATGCATTTCATAAATATTAACTGGTTTATTCTTTCTGTCCTTGCCGTTTTTCTGCCACTCTTTATCATGAAATCTGTAGTCTTTAGATGTCCAGGTAACAGAAGCTGTTCCTGGGCGTAATTCAGAATAAAATGCATAAGGATCTGCGTGATCTATAAAAGAACCATCATTTTTGTAAATCCGGTATTTGTACATCTGCCCTGATGTCACTCCCGGAATATCGCATTCCCAGAAATTGCCATCATAAATACGGTTCATAGGTGTTTCTGTCCATCCATTAAACTCACCGATCACACTTACACGATTGGCAGCCGGGGCAAATGTACGGAAAGTGACACCCTTTTCCCACACATGTGCTCCAAGAAATTCATATGCCTGAAATTCTTTCCCGATATAAAAATTATAAAAATCCATATATTCCTCCATTAAAACCGACACCAGTTGTTTTTTTTCGATTTTAGTGTATAATAAAAATGATTTTTTATCCACCAACAATCCGAAAGAAATGTAGGTTATCCAACCAATTTAAAAAATCGTCGGGAGGCTGCTTTATGGATATACGTATTGAAAAAACAAAACAAAGCATTATCAATGCTTTTATTGAAATCCGGTCACGCAAGGAAGTAGAACGGATCACAGTGAAAGAATTATGTGAAAAAGCCCGGATCAATAAATCCACTTTTTACGCCCATTATAAGGATATCTATGATCTTTCTGATCAACTGGAAACAGAACTGGTGGATTCGATTATGGAGAATTTCAACCATCCTGAAAATCTGCTCCAAAATCCTGCTGATTTTACAAAAGAAATCTTTATGGGATATATGGCTAAAGATACCCTGATCCGTACCCTTTTTTCCGGAAGCCGCAGCAAGTTCCTTGTTCAGAAAATGGAATCTGCCCTGAAAGCCCTTGTTTTCTCTGTCTATCCTGATTATCGCAAGGATCCCCAGCTGAACATTATGTTGTCCTACCTTCTTTATGGGAGTTATTACGCTTTTTATGAAAACCGCAAGTACGGAGACGCCTCTGTGATCAATTCGATTTCCCAATTCACTGCCAGACTTTTACCTGCATTTACATAAATAAAGTTAAAAAGAAAGGGCTGCCTATTCCCAGACAGTCCCTTCTTTTCTAATTGCAGACACTTTCCTGCATCACAGATTATTCGTGCTCCTTCAGATATTTGGCACGGCCTTCTTCATAAAGGTTATTGCCTTCGCTGTCAATAATAACTACCAGCGGCATATCCTCTACGTAAAGCTTTCTGAGAGCCTCTGCGCCCAGATCCTCATACGCGATCAGTTCTGCCTTCTTGATACATCTGGCAAGAAGTGCACCTGCACCGCCGATGGCTCCAAAATAAACACCGGAGTATTTCTTCATTGCATCCACAACCTCCGGAAGACGGGCACCTTTTCCGATCATTCCTCTTGCTCCAACAGACATCATAGTGGGTGCATAAGCATCCATACGTCCGCTGGTGGTAGGGCCTGCAGAGCCGATCACTTTTCCTGGTTTTGCAGGAGTAGGTCCCACATAATAAATGGTGGCATCCGTCGGATCAAAGGGAAGCTTTTCTCCCTTTGCCAGTGCTTCGCACATTCTTTTGTGTCCTGCATCCCTGGATGTATAAATAGTTCCTGTAAGCAGTACCTGATCTCCGGCATGAAGTGTTTTGGCCAGTTCCTCAGTAAGAGGCAGTGTAATATGTCTTCTCTCCATTTAGATCACCTCCGTTTTATGACGGGTCACATGGCAGTTGATATTTACTGCACAAGGCATTCCGGCAATATGAGTTGGCATTGTCTCAATGTTCAGACCGATCGCTGTGGTTTTTCCACCAAAGCCCTGTGGTCCGATTCCCAGTTTATTCACCTTTTCCAGCATTTCTTTTTCAAGATCAGCATAGAATGGATCCGGGTTTTCAGTATCGATAGGGCGCATCAGTGCTTTTTTTGCAAGAAGAGCACATTTATCAAAGGTACCTCCGATACCTACACCAACCACCATTGGCGGACATGGGTTAGGACCTGCAGTCTCAACTGCTTCCAGGATGAAATCCTTGATTCCCTGAAGTCCGGCTGAAGGCTTGAACATACGGATCATGCTCATATTCTCACTTCCAAAGCCTTTCGGGCCTACCGTGATCTTAATGTTTTCACCAGGTACGATCTCTGTGTAAAGCATAGCCGGTGTATTGTCTCCTGTGTTTCCTCTGCGGACAGGATCCTTTACAACAGATTTTCTCAGATATCCATTAGTATAGCCTCTGCGCACACCTTCATCTACTGCCTCACGAAGATCTCCGCCTGTGATATGTACATCCTGACCTATTTCCAGGAACACACATGCCATTCCTGTATCCTGGCAGATCGGCACACATTCACTGTCAGCAATCTCATAGTTCTGGATGATATCATCCAAAACACCTTTTGCAATCTCTCCGTCTTCACATGCACGGCAATTTTTGATGGCACACTTTACATCTTCCGGAAGATGCTCATTTGCCTGTATGCAAAGTTTTTCCACTACGTCTGTGATCTGGCTTGCTAAAATCTCACGCATACTACTCACTCTCCTGATTTTTATTTATCATAACTGTTCAGTACTCACCAAAGATACTGCCTGCTGAATAGTTACTATTTATCAAAACTGTCAACAGTTCCTTCATGTCTTGCATACTTTGGAAGAAGCAGCGGAGAAACGTCCTCAGAATGAAGTCCTGCTTTTTCCAGTTCCTGGGCATAAGCCTGCACATGATCAAGATTCATCTTTCCAAGAGTGATCTCTTTTACCCTTGCAGCTGCAGCCTTTCCTGCGTCACGGCCAAATACGATCACATCCAGAAGAGAATTACCCATCAGACGGTTACGTCCGTGGATTCCTCCAACTGCCTCTCCTGCAACAAGCAGGTTTGGGATCACCTTTGTAAATCCGTCTCCGCCGATCTCCAGACCGCCGTTCTGATAATGAAGAGTAGGATATACAAGGATCGGAAGCTTTCTCATATCAATTCCGTAGTTCATGTACATACGAAGCATTGCAGGGATTCTCTTTTCAATGGTACCTGCACCGCTCATTTCCTCGATCATCGGAGTATCCAGCCATACACCGGTTCCGATTGGGGTTTTTACTCCCTTTCCTCTTTCTGTACACTCACGGATAATGGATGCAGCAGCTACGTCACGGGTTTCCAGCGGATGCATAAATGCTTCACCGTCTGCGTTTACAAGCATAGCACCAATAGAACGTACCTTCTCAGTAACAAGTGCACCAAAGATCTGTGACGGATAAGCAACACCTGTAGGATGATACTGAATGGTATCCTGATACAAAAGCGGTGCTCCGGCACGGTATCCAAGTACAAGTCCGTCCGCAGTTGCTCCATAATGGTTGGATGTTGGGAAGCCCTGATAATGCATACGTCCTGCACCACCTGTAGCAATGATCACAGTCTTTGCACGGGCTACCATATAATCTCCTGTCTCCATATTCAGAAGAACTGCACCTGCAACCTGTCCCTTGTCATCTTTGATCAGCTCTACTGCTGAAGTAAATTCCACAACCGGGATCTGACGGTTGATCACTTCATCGCGAAGGGTACGCATGATCTCTGCTCCTGAATAATCCTTGCATGCATGCATTCTCTTTCTGGAGGTTCCGCCGCCGTGGGTGGTCATCATATTTCCTTCTGCATCTTTATCAAACATAACACCAAGATCATTCAGCCACTGAATGGCATCCGGTGCTTCCATAACCAGTTTTTTCAAAAGTTCCGGTCTTGCAGCAAAATGTCCGCCGCCGAAAGCATCCAGATAATGCTGTACCGGTGAATCATTTGCTTTGTCAGCTGCCTGGATACCGCCCTCTGCCATCATGGTATTAGCATCACCGATACGCAGCTTTGTAACGATCATAACCTTTGCTCCGGCTTCGTGAGCTTCAATTGCTGCTGAAGATCCTGCACCGCCGCCGCCGATCACAAGCACATCTACGTCATAATCTACTTTATCAAGATCTACTTTATCTGTCAGCAGACGACTGTTGGAATGGAGAAGATGTGTCAGCTCTTTTGGAGCTTTCTGGCCTTTATTCGGTCCGATCTTAATCTCAGCAAACGCCTCTTCCCTGTAATCCGGATGAAAAGCCTTCAAAAGAGTGTCCTTCTCTTCAGCTGTCATTCTTCTAGGTTCCATGCCAATTCGTGAAGGTCTTGTTGCCTCCACTTTTTTCACGGATTCCATCATTTCTGGTGTAAACATGGCTCTTCCTCCTTATTTCTCAATCTCTCTGTGGTTGTAAAGTTCTTCCATTTCTGTAATAGGCTTCTGCATGATCTGTTCGATCAGTTCATCATATGCCCCTTCATGGATCTCTTCTACACGTTTCGCCAGATGCTCACTCTTTGGTGCAATATATTTTCCGGTAAGACGTCTTGCCAGAAGACCAACCATTGGATGGGAAATCTCTGCAGGACAACGCACAGTACAGCAGCCGCATGCGATACAGTCAAAGGACTCTTCTGCACATTTCTCAAATTCTCCGCGCTGTGCATAAGCGATATACTGCATAACATTCAGGTTCTGTGTGCAGGCTTTTGTGCAGGCATTACATCCGATACAGCTGTAGATTTCCGGATAAAGTTCCATCATAATACGCTGTTCCGGACGGATCTCATCAATCTCATAGGTTCTCTTGTCTGTTGGGAAGAATGGGATGCTTGCCACATACATACCTTCCTGTACCTGTGTCTGACAGGCCAGGCAGGTCTTCAGTTCATTTTTTCCTTTGATCCTGTACATGGTTGCACAGGCGCCGCAGAAGCCATGACGGCAGCCGCAGCCTCTTTTTAAGGTATAACCTGCATATTCCATAGCGGTCATGATCGTAAGATCAGCAGGTACTGTGTATTTTTTTCCAAAGAAATATACATTTACCATATTTTCCATGTTGTTTGATCCTTTCTTATAGTAGGTAATCGCAGTGCTTCTTTAGTACTCATCAGGTAACTGATCGATCTCATCCAGCCGGAACACCGGTCCGTCCTTGCACACATATTTGGAACCAATATTGCAGCGTCCGCACTTACCGATTCCGCATTTCATACGAAGTTCCAGTGTGGTATAAACCTGTGATCTTGAAAAGCCTAGTTCTTCCAATCCCTGAAGAACAAACTTGATCATGATCGGCGGTCCGCACACCAATGCAACTTTATTTGTATCAAATCCGATTTCTTTCAGATAGCTAGGAACAAAGCCTACATGTCCGTCCCAGCCCTCCTGCTCACGGTCAATGGTAAGATATACATTTACATCTTTTGCTTTCATCCATACATTCTGGATCTCTTTCAGCTTAACCAGGTCATCTGCGGATCGGGAACCGTACAGAATATCCACAGTTCCATAATCCTCACGATTGTCCAGCACATAATTGATCACAGAACGAAGAGGCGCCAGACCAATACCTCCGGCGATAAACAGAAGATTCTTTCCTTTCAGCTTATCCTCTACCGGGAAATGATTTCCATAAGGCCCACGCACTGTGATCTCATCTCCAACCTGCAGACTGTGCAGATAAGATGTCAGTTCTCCGCATCTTTTAATACTGAATTCCTGATATTCTTTATTGGTAGGGGAAGATGTGATGGAAAACATTCCTTCGCTGACTCCAGGTGCACAAAGCATTGCACACTGTCCGGGCATATGTTCAAAAAGCTTTCCTCCATCCGGTGCATTCACACAAAAGGTTTTCACATCCGGAGTTTCCTCGTTAATACTGGTGATAACTCCTACCTTTGGAATCAGAGTATCCAGTTTGTAGTTTTTATGGCAGGTACATTCACTCATGCTTTTTCTCCTCCCTGCTTTTCAAAGGCTTTGATCACCTTTACAATATTTAATGCTTCCGGACATTTCTCCACACAACGTCCACATCCTACACAGGAATACATGCCATCGTTGTTTGCCGGGAAATAAACCAGCTTATGCATAAATCTCTGGCGGAATCTCTGCAGCTGTGTTGTACGGTTATTACCACCTGCCATCAGCGTAAAATCAGAATACATGCAGGAATCCCAGCAGCGATAACGCTTTACGCCATGGCCTGTATCATAGTCTTTAATGTCATAGCACTGGCAGGTAGGACATACAAAGGTGCAGGTACCACATGCCAGACATGGTTTATACAGTTCATTCCATACAGGAGAATTGAATTTTTCTTCTGTAGCATTTCCATCCCAACCCTCCAGGGAAAGGTGTGTATAGGGAAGTTTTTCAATAATGGTACGGATTGCTTCTTTTTCCTTAGAAACTGCCTCCTCATCTGCTGCATCAGCATCCTGAAGAAGCTCCTTCACGCTTTCTGTAAGAGCATTTCCTTTTTCTGTAACAGCTTTCCAGAAAAGCTCTTCACCAATCATCCAGACAGCTACATCTGCCACCGGATCTGCTGCATCTGTACCGAAAACCTTGCAGAAACAGGACTCTTCCGGCTCATGGCAGGCCATGGCAACAATAGTCCCATGCTCACGCCTTGCTGCATAAAAAGTGTCTACCGGATCAGACAGAAATACTTTATCCAGAACCTCCACACCTTTTACATCACAGGCTTTCATTCCAAATACTACAAACGGATGCTCTCTTAATGCTTCCGGCTCTACAGACAGCTTCTTGCCATCACGTACACATGTATATAAAGTTTCGCTTTGTGGGAAAAAAGCATCTTTTCCTGATTTTACAGTTTTCAGGGTTGTAAGATCCACATCTGCATCTTCAGTCCACAGTGCAAAATTTGTTTGCTCTGCTTTTTTTACAGGAAGGATCAGATCCTGTTTTTCAGAAATCATCTGGAATAATGCCTTCAGATTTTCTTTTTTTATCTTATACATACATTATCCCCTTTCTGCCACAATGCCAGGCTCCACATCCTCAAATGTAAAGCTGGTAAGCGGACCTTTTGATTCAGCATCTGCACCTGCCTGATATTCTCCATAGAACTGATCGATGTCTTTGATGAATTTACGGTTGAAAAGATGAAGAGGAATTCCCTGTGGGCAGACACGGCTGCACTCTCCACAGTCTGTGCATCTTCCTGCTACATGGAATGCACGGATGATGTGGAACATCTTTTCTTCAAAATCATCCACATTTGCTTTCTGGGCACTGTCAAATTTGGTACTGTCAAATACGCATCTGCGGCAGCTGCATGCAGGACAAGCATTGCGGCAGGCATTGCAGCGGATACATTTACTCAGTTCTTTCTGGAAGAATTCAAATCTTTCCTTTGGAGACATTGCTTCGATCCGTTCCACTTCTGCAAAGCGGTCAGCATCTTTTGTATCCTTGGACTCACCGATGATCTCATCATAGATCATATGCTCTTTGCCCTTACATACATGGCATCTTTCCAGCATTGCATCTTTATAGGAAACAGTTTTGCTGCCATAAATTGTTTCAATTTCAAGGTTCTCGCAATCATCAGTAAGCTTTGCTCCGGTGATTTTCTGGATTCCCTTGATTCCCATTTTGCGAAGCTTTTCCACATCCAGCTTACCTTTACAGCCTACACCGATAATATAGGCTTTTTCACGGTCTACCCTGTGCTCTTTAATCAGCTGATTAAAGCTGTATGTGTCACACGGCTTCAGACAGACAAGGGTTTTTCCTTCCAGCTTGGAAGCTTCGATCATCATCTTGCTTAAATTTGCTCCGCAAAAGCCATCGTAAACGAATTCATCCAGGCTTTCCGGTGTTTCAAAATATGCTGCTTCAGGATTGTAAGGCAGGTCTCCGGCTCTCCAGCCAAGAACACGGGCTACCGTATTATCTGCCAGCAGCTCTTTTGCACGGCTAATCAGTTCCTGCATCTTATATCCTCCAATCTTACATTCTTGCCAAGAGAATGGATCTTCTCCACAAACTCATTCATGGTCTGGGAGAACTTAACACCTTCTGCTGCAGATACCCATTCCACACGGGTACGTCCATTTTCCACACCAATAAAATCAAGCATGGAGAACAAAAGTGTCATTCTTCTTCTTGCATAATAGTTTCCGGTTGTATAATGGCAGTCTCCCGGATGACATCCACAAAGGATCACTCCGTCTGCCCCTTTTTCAAAAGCACGGAGGATAAACATAGGATTCACACGGCAGGAACATGGAACACGGATGATCTTTACATCTGCCGGATAAACCAGACGGCTGCTTCCTGCCAGGTCTGCACCTGCATAACTGCACCAGTTGCAGCAGAACGCTACGATTTTAGGCCTGAATTCTTCTTTTGCTTCTATCGACATATTGCATCTACCTCCGCTATGATCTGTCTGTTGGAGAATCCCTGAAGATCCATCGCTCCGGATGGACAGGTAACTGTACATGCACCACAGCCCTGACAAAGTGCATTGTTCACAACTGCCACACGCCTCGTCTCACGTACTCCATGGTCATTCACCTGTACATCCTCATAGGAAATAGCTCCATATGGGCATACATTCATACACTGGGAACATCCGTTACATGCAAGAGGATCTGCCTTTGCTGTACATGGGTTTGTAGTCAGCTTGTCTTTTGCCAGTAATCCGATTGCTTTTACTGCTGCTGCTCCAGCCTGTGCAACGGTTTCCGGAATATCTTTTGGTCCCTGGCACACTCCGGACAGGAAGATACCTGCGGTTGGTGATTCTACAGGACGAAGCTTTGCATGGGCTTCAGTAAGGAAATTGTTGGTATCAATACTTGCAGTAAGCATGGTTGCGATTTTACGTACATCTTTATTTGGCTCAATGGCAGCTGCAAGCACAACCATATCTGCCTCCATCAGGATCTGTTTATTGTCCAGAAGGTCTGATGCCTGTACCATTAAAGTTCCGTCCGGCTGAGGAATGACCTTGCCAACCTGGCCTTTAATATAATTTACTCCATACTCTTCTACAGCTCTTCTGTAGAACTCATCAAAGTTCTTTCCAGGAGTACGTACATCAATATAAAATACGGTCACATTCGTATCCGGGTATTTATCTCTGATCAGCATTGCATGCTTTGCTGTATACATACAGCAGATCTTGGAGCAGTAGCTTTTTCCTCTGTTATCAGAGCAGCGGCTTCCCACACACTGTACAAACACAATATTCTTCGGTGCTTTTCCATCGGAAAGGCGCTCCAGATGACCCTTTGTAGGTCCTGCTGCATTCATCAAACGCTCCAGCTCCAGGGAAGTGATCACATCCTTGCTCTGGCTGTAAGCATATTCATCATATTGATCAAGCTTGATCACATCAAAGCCGGTTGCCACAACAATGGCTCCGTATTTCTTTGTTACGATCTCGTCCTGCTGTTCATAATCAATGGCTCCTGCTGCACAGTTCTTGGCGCAGGCACCGCATTTGCCGGTTTTGAACTTAATACAGTTCTCACGATCGATCACAGGTACATTTGGAATGGCCTGTGCAAAAGGAATATAAATGGCACTACGGTTGTTCAGTCCACGGTTAAATTCGTTAGGAATCTTCTTGGATGGACATTTCTGGGAACATACACCACAGCCTGTACATTTGCTCATGTCTACGCTTCTGGCTTTTTTACGGATATCTACTGTAAAATCTCCTACAAAGCCGCTTACCTTCTCAACTTCGCTGTATGTATAGATATTGATCTTCTCATGAGCTGCAGCTTCTACCATCTTAGGGGTAAGGATACATGCGGAGCAGTCCAGGGTTGGGAATGTCTTGTCCAGCTGGGACATTCTTCCACCAATACTTGGAAGCTTTTCCACAATATCCACTTCATATCCTGCATCTGCAATATCAAGTGCAGACTGGATACCGGCAATACCACCGCCGATCACCAGGGCTCTTTTTGTAACCTGACTCTCTCCTGGCTGAAGAGGCGCATCCAGATTAACCTTTGCAATGGCTGCTCTTGCAAGAATCACAGCTTTCTTGGTTGCTTCCTCCATATCTTTGTGGATCCAGGAGCAGTGCTCACGGATATTTGCGATCTCTACCATGTATGGATTCAGACCTGCCTTTTCCGCTGCTTTGCGGAAAGTAGCCTCATGCATACGTGGGGAACAGGAACATACTACAACTCCTGTCAGATGTTTCTCTTTAATTGCATTAATGATCTTGGACTGTCCTGCTTCAGAGCACATATACTGATAATCCTCTGCATGGACTACTCCTGGCTCCATTTTTGCCATTTCAACTACTTTTTTTACATCTACTGTGGCTGCGATATTGGTACCACAGTGACATACAAATACACCTATTCTCTGCACCAGTCTCTCACCTCCTGTATCTTCTGAATGCACTGACTAACAGCTGCTGAGGCGTTTCATCATCAAGAAGCTCCGGGATCTCATCTGCTTTCAGATAATTCTGTCCCTTCTCCCTGATCACGATCTGTCTTGCAGCATCGATCAGTTTTCCTGGTTTTACATCTCTTGGGCAACGCTCCACACATGCAAAGCAGGAAAGACATTTCCACAGGGATTTTGACTGGGCAAGTGCCTCGATATCCCCATTCTGTACATAAGATACAAACTGATGTGGTTTGATATCCATCTCATTAAATGCCGGACAGGTTGCAGAGCATTTACCGCATTTCATACATTTCAGAGGATTTACTCCTGAGATCTCTTTGATCCGTTCTGCAGCATTTGCAGTATTTCCATATGTATAAGCACTCATTACTCTGCCACCTCCTCTTTCACGCCCAGTGCTTCCGCAAGAAGCTCTGTGAAATAGTATACAGGAAGTTTTCCGTTTCCGTTCTTTTTCAGGTTATACATGCAAAGCGGACAGGCTGTGATCAGCATCTCTGCCCCAAAACCTTCTGCACTGTCCATGATCTTTTTGCACATATTCTGTGCCATGTCCTTTTCTTTCAGGGAAATATATCCACCGCAGCATTCATTACGGAAAGGATAGATCACCGGCTCACCACCGATAGCACGGATAAAATCTTCTATAATGGAAGGATTTTCCGGATTATCAAATCCCAGTATTTTCCCGGGTCTTAACAAAAGGCACCCATAATAAGCACCTATTTTTCTGCCCTTTAACGGATTTACAACCTTTTCTTTGATCTTATCAAAGCCTACCCTGTCTCTTAATACTTCCAGGTAATGGAGAACGGTTGTTTCTCCTGCATAGGGTGTTTCAAATTTCAGGTAATTGTTGGCTCTGGTGCGGATATCCTCCACATTTTGCATGTCGTCATTGACTCTTTTGATCACATGATGACAGGCGGAACAGACTGTTACCAGATCCTGGCCTTTTTCCCTGGCCTGCTCCAATGCACGGACAGAAGAAAGCTTTGTGGCAATTTCATCGCTTCCCAGCGGATAAACACCGCCGCAGCACTGCCAGTCTTCGATTTCTTCCAGTTCAAATCCAAGCGCCTTGGCAGAAGCCCTGGCATAGGTATCCAGGTCTTTTGCTTTGTTTTTCAGGGTACATCCCGGATAATAACTGTACTTCATAATCCTGCTATCCTTTCTTTGTTTCTTAGCATTTTCTATCGTTTTTTCAGCAAATCTATTTATATATACAGCAACCTTTTTATCTTGTTTTCCGGCTGCTGGTATATTCAGAAATTAATAGGAATCAACACGTTATTTTGTATTTTAAAATCAAATCAAGACTATTTTGGACATAATAGGGGAGCCGCAAGCGGCTCCCAATATATACGTAATTTTACAGATTGATCTGTGCAATAACATTTTTCAGGGCGTCAGCACTCTTTCTCAACTGTTCAATTTCATTCTTATTCATACGCATTGGTACTTTTCCCTGGATACCATTAGGTCCTACCAAGGTAAGTGTGCTTAAGCATACGTCTTCAATACCATACTCTCCATGCATCATGGAAGAAACAGTGGTAATAGTATCAGATGCTGCAAGTACCAGATTGACCAGCTTGCATACGGTTACAGATACAGCATAGAAAGTAGCCCCTTTCTTTGCAATGATCTGACCGCCGGACTTCTGGACATAATTCAACATTGCCTCTTTATCAATTGGCTGGATCTCTTTTCCAAGTGCTTTCATATTCTCATAATATTCATCCACACTTACTCCTGAGATATAAGCGCCTGTCCACGGAATAAAGGAAGTATCCCCATGCTCACCGAATACATATGCATGGATATTTGCCTGTGCTACCTTGAAATGCTCAGAAATACCGCAACGAAGACGTGCTGTATCCAGCAGTGTACCGGAACCGATCACCTGTTTCTCCGGAATACCGGAGATCTTGGTAAATACATAAGTCATAATATCTACCGGATTGCTTACGATAATGTAAATAGCATTTGGAGCTTCCTTTGCGATCTTTGGAGCAATGTCTTTCATAATATTTACATTCGTCTGTGTAAGCTCGATCCTGGTCTGTCCCGGCTTTCTGGCAATCCCGGATGTAATAATTACAATGTCAGAGTCCCTAGCATCTTCATATTCTCCTGCGATCATGGAAATCGGACTTCTAAAACAGGTACCCTGAAGGATATCCATCACTTCACCTTCTACCTTTTCCTTGTTAATATCAATCATAACGATTTCAGACGCAATCGCCTCACTTGCCAAAGTATAAGCGATGGTAGAACCTACGCTACCTGCACCAATAATAGTAATTTTGCTACTCATAACCTGTTCCTTCCTTCTTCCTCTCGTCTTTTTTTTAACAATTATCTGAATAAAAAAACAGAACCACAACTTTCATCTTCTGCTCTACCAATATTTTCATTCAAATACAGGCATATTCCCTCTTCTCCGCATAAATAGAATTTAGTTCAGTTCCGCATTACTAAGATACCATAATGATAATATTTTAACAAGTTTTTTTTTTGTATTTCAAGAATATCAGCATGTTGCACATTTTTTATCGTTAATTTTTAAGCATATTGTATTAAATTAAGAATTCAAGATCATTTTTTCCAACATGTGTCCATTTCTATATATTTTTAAACAGATAGGGTGCTTTTACACTTTAAATTTTTACAAAAAAGAACCATTGTGATAAAAAATTATCACACAGTTACCCAACACATTCTCTGTTACATGCTGCTGAACAACTGCCAGATCACAATGGTTCTTATCCTATTATTTCACAGGCTCTGCATACCGCTTCACGATCCCTTTCAGGATCTCCACCACCAGATCCATGCCCTCTACCGTAATATGCTCACAGGGACCATGGGCTGCATAGCCGCCGGTGCCAAGATTTGGGCAGGGAAGACCCATGTAAGACAGCCTTGCCCCGTCTGTGCCGCCACGGATAGGTACTGTTACAGGTGACAGACCTGCTTCCTGGGCTGCCAGCTTTGCATTCTCGATCAGATGCATACATGGCTCAATTTTTTCTTTCATGTTCCGGTACTGCTCCTTAATGGTCAATGTGACTGTACCTGCACCGTATTTTTCATTAAGAAGCTTTGCAATATGCTTCATGGTAGAAATCCTTGCTTCAAACAGATGGCTGTCATGGTCACGAATAATGTAAGCCATACTTGCCTGTGCAATATCCCCGTTCAGGTCGCAAAGATGATAAAAGCCTTCATACTCTTCTGTATACCTTGGTGTCTCTCCTGCAGGAAGCATATTATGAAATTCTACCGCTACCTGCACTGCATTCACCAGGGTATTTTTGCTGCTGCCAGGATGCACTGGAAAGCCCTTGATCTGTACCTCTGCACCTGCAGCATTGAAGTTCTCGTATTCCAGTTCGTTCTCCACACCGCCATCTACGGTATAGGCAAAATCAGCGCCGAAATTCTCTATATCAAAACAATCAGCACCTCTGCCGATCTCTTCATCCGGAGTAAAACCAATGCAGATCTTTCCATGGGGGATATCCTCTTTCAGAAGGATCTCTGCCAGAGTCATGATCTCTGCGATCCCTGCCTTGTCATCTCCGCCAAGGAGCGTGGTACCATCTGTGGTGATCAGTGTTCTGCCTTTCAGGGAAGAAAGGTGTGGAAAATCAGCCGGATCCAGGAAAAGTCCGCTATTTCCCAGTGCTACCCTGCTGCCATCATAATTCTCGATGATCTGAGGATTCACACCTTCTCCGGAAAAATCCGGTGCTGTATCCATATGGGCAATAAACCCGATCCCTGGTGCATCCTCATAACCCTTTGTAGCAGGGATTTCACCATACACATAGCATTTGTCATCTATACGCACATTGCTGATCCCAAGCGCTTTCATTTCTTGTGCCAACTCATTTCCCAGATCAAACTGTCTCTGAGTGGAAGGTATTGTCTCACTGTTATCATCACTTGTGGTATACACCCTGATATACTTCAAAAAACGCTCATACGCTCTCATAATTACTCTTCTCCCTGTTTTGTTTTATCAGCCTCTGCAGCATCATGCACTTCCTGTTTTGCTTCGCCGTCTGACTGTATCCCTTCTGATGTCTGCACAGCATCTGCCTGAGGCTCCTTTTCGCCTTCCGGCTGGATCTCTTCTGATGTATCCTGTGTGTAATCTGCCTGCATCATAGCACGTTCACGCAGGCTTTTCTTTGGTGCCGCCGGCTGGGCTGCTGCCTGTCTTCTTGCCTGCTGTCTTTTCTTCATATCCACTGCATAGACACGCTTAGGATCTTCCTTAGAAAGCTTCCGAAAGCCCCATGCTCCCCATAAAATAAACAGTGGGATCCCAATTGCTGTAAAAAGCATCCCCAGACTCATCAGCTTGGAGAAACAAAGAAAGACTTCCATCAAGGCCTCCACTACCAAAAGTACAAGAGCAATCCGGATCATCGTAGTCGCCTTGTCTACCCGGTTACTGTACCGTACACTGCTGATCCCGGCAAAAACCTCCACAACTGCCATAATCACAAACAATATACCAACCAGCCTGAGAAACGGAACCTGCATGTTTGTCTTTTCAAGAATCTCCACATATTCCTTGGTTCCTGCGGCTGCCTTAGAGGCGATCACCAGAAAATTGATCCCGTACAGCAAAGTCGATGTAATGGCTGTAAACAAAAGGAATCCACCGCCGAATAACAGGCACATCCTGCCGGTTGCAGCTTTCCGCACAGCCTTCTGCTGATCTAATACGTCCATATTCATTACCATCCTTTCTCGTGTTAAAGAAAGTATACCATGCCTCTTAATCCGGGTCAATGCGAAGCAAAAAAACAGGGACAGCCCTGCCACATTTCTGTGATAGAACTGCCCCTGCCAAAGGCTTACAAAGCAGATTTCCTACAAGAAAATTTACTCTGCTGTTTTTGATGTATAACCGAAGAAGAAGTATCCAAGTGGTGTGTAGTACATACCCTGAATATTCTCTTTCAGCATGTATGGCTGTGTATAGAAATAAATCGGAGCAAGTACGCTGTCCTGATCGATCAGGATATCCTCAGCCTCATGGAATGCTTTCATACGATCTTCCTGTACGGAAGTAGCTTTTGCTTCATCAATCTTTGCATCGTAATCCGGGTTGGAATACTGAGCATCGTTGTTTCCGCCGCCAGTGTACCACATATCCAGGAAGGAGCAAGGATCATTGTAGTCTGCGATCCAGCCGTTACGGGCGATCTGGTAGTTACCCTGTTTTCTGTTCTCCAGGAATACGTTCCAGTCCTGATTGTTCAGTTTAACAGTAACGCCCAGCTGCTCCTGCCACATGTTCTGAAGAGCCTCACCGATCTTCTTGTGGTTGTCAGATGTGTTGTACAGATACTCAACAGTGGGGAAGCCTTCGCCGTTAGGATAACCAGCATCTGCAAGGATCTGGCGAGCCTCTTCACAGTTCTTCTCATAATCCTCATCTGCAACACTGTAGTAAGAACCACCTACTGTACGGAAATCATCATTTCCAGGGCCTGCTGCATCATATACACCGGATGGAACATATCCGTCAGCCGGAACCTCACCAGCCTGGGAAACATTCTCTACGATATAGTTACGATCGATTGCAAGAGAGAAAGCTTTACGGATGTTAGGATCTGAGAAAATCTCGTCCTCTGTGTTGAAGCATACATAGTATGTTCCAATATAATCAGCAATGTTAAGCTGTCCATCAGCAAGATATGTTGGAATCTCATCTACCGGCAGATTCTCGATGAAATCAAGCTCGCCATTGTTGTAGCCTTTCAGCATAGCATTGTTGTCATCAAGAAGTGCAAATTTGATGGTATCCGGTCCAAGATTCTCATAATCATAGTAGTTCTCGTTTTTCTCCATCAGGATGTAAGCATTGTGTGACCACTCTTTCATCTTGTATGGTCCATTGCTGACATAAGAATCTACATCATATGTCCAGTCATCATTTCCATCAACTTTATCCTGGCGAACAGGGAATGTTGCCGGGAATGCCATGATCTCCTCGAAATACGGGCAGTCATAGCTCAGATCGATCTGAAGTGTTTTGTCATCAATTGCTTTGATACCAAGTGTGTCAGGCTCTGCACTACCATCAGCAATTGTATCATAGCCCTGTACCATATCGATCATGTAGCAGTAATCTGCTGCTGTCTCAGGATTTGCAAGACGCTGCCAGGAATATACAAAGTCACCTGCTGTTACGTCCTGTCCGTCTGACCATTTAATACCGTCACGAAGTGTCAGTGTATAAGTTACTGTACCATCATCGTTTGCTGTCTTCTCCCAGGATTCTGCCTGTCCAGGTGCAGTTACTGCATTTCCGTCGCCGTCATCCACCCATTTGACCAGACCTTCAAACATGTGATTACACATGATCGCACCATCTACTGCACTGTTTAATGCAGGGTCGATGGACATAGGCTCAGAAGCGATGCAAAGAGACAGATTATATCCGTCCTCAGATGCAGCAGCATCCTCAGCCATTACCGGTGTGGTAGCGGCCATGCCTACAACCATAGCTGCTGACAGGGCCAGAGACATAATTTTTCTTGCCTTTCTCATTACTTTTCCTCCTTTTTTCTTTTTTGTGCTGCATGAGAAACAACACATTTATTAAAGAGGGATCTCTCCCTACAATAACCTATTTGCAGGATTGCAAGAGCACAGCAACATAGCAATCCATGGTATTCATCCTCTATACCTTATTTGTCCAGCATATGGCATGCAGCCCAGTGCCCCGGCTCATGCTCCCGGAATACAGGGACTTCCACCTTACACTTTTCCGTAGCATATGGACATCTGGTATGGAAGCGGCATCCGCTTGGCGGATTCATTGGACTTGGCACATCTCCCTCAAGAATGATCCTTTTCTTGGTACGGCTAAGCTTTGGATCCGGCACCGGCACTGCTGATAACAATGTCTGTGTGTATGGATGAATGGGATGACGGTTCAGTTCATAGCTTTCACCCAGCTCTACCAGAGAGCCCAGGTACATAACACCGATCCTGTTGGAAATATGACGTACAACAGAAAGGTCATGGGCAATAAACAGATAAGTAAGTCCCATCTGCTGCTGCATGTCCTCCAGCATATTTACGATCTGAGACTGAATAGAAACATCCAGTGCGGAGATCGGCTCATCACATACGATAAACTCCGGCTTAACAGCCAATGCACGGGCAATTCCCACACGCTGCTGCTGTCCGCCTGAAAACTCATGAGGATAACGGTTTGCATGCTCTGTATTTAATCCAACCTGTGCAAGCAGCTCCTTGATCATGTCTGCACGGTCTTTCTTATTTGCTGCAAGCTTATGGATATCGATTGCTTCCCCGATGATCTCTCCTACTGTCATACGAGGATCAAGAGATGCGGATGGATCCTGAAAAATGATCTGCATCTTTCTGCGGTAAGGCAGCATATTCACAGATTTGGCTTTGCCAAGAGGCTGTCCGTCCGGCCCAAGAGGATTATCATAAATCGCCTGTCCGTCATAAATGATCTTTCCGCCTGTAGGCTCATACAGTCTGAGAATGGTTCTTCCAAGAGTAGTTTTCCCACATCCGGACTCTCCTACCAGACCCAGCGTCTCTCCTTTTTTGATGAAAAGGGAAACATCCTGTACAGCCTGCACCCCAGGACCTTTCACTCCCTTGATAGGAAAATATTTACGTAAATTTTGTATTTCAAGGAGTTTCTTATCTTCTGCCATTTTAATTCTCCTCCTTGTTCATCAGATCTTCTACACACAGCCAGCATGCAGAACGGTGTTTGTCGCTGATTTCCACGTAAGGAGGCATTTTCTTCAGACAGATTTTCATACATTTCTCACAACGTGGTGCAAAAGGACATCCTTCCGGAGGATTCAGCATATCCACCGGTGTTCCCTCGATGGGGATCAGTCTCTCATAGCTCTGGGCATCCACACGTGGCATGGAACGGAGAAGTCCTTTGGTATATGGATGGGCAGGCTCATAGAAAATATCATCTACAGGCCCCTGCTCAACAATCTTTCCTGCATACATAACAGATACCTTATCACAGATATCTGCAACAACTCCCAAGTTATGGGTGATAAAAATAATACCCATGCCCGTCTTCTTCTGAAGGGATTTCATCAGATCCAGGATCTGCGCCTGAATGGTCACATCCAGGGCTGTGGTAGGTTCATCTGCGATCAAAAGCTGTGGATGACAGATCAGGCCCATGGCGATCATAACCCTCTGGCGCATACCTCCTGAAAACTCATGAGGATATTGATTCATACGCTTCTGTACATTGTTGATACCAACCATTTCCATCATTTCCATAGCTCTTTGTTCAGCTTCTTTCCTGCTGATCTTGCTGTCATGAGCACGCAGGGCCTCCACAAGCTGATTCCCTACTGTATAAACAGGATTCAGGCTTGTCATAGGGTTCTGGAAGATCATGGCGATTTTATTCCCACGATATTCCTGCATTTCTTTCTTTGTAAGGGCAAGCATGTCCTGTCCTTCAAAAGTAATGCTTCCGCCAACAACCTTACCTGGTGACTGAAGAAGACCAATAATGGAATAAGCCTCCTGGCTTTTTCCGGATCCGGACTCTCCAACCACTCCCATGACCTCACCATAATCCAGATCATAGGAAATGCCTCCTACTGCCTTAACCTCACCGGCTGGTGTAAAGAAGGAGACTTTCAGGTCTTTTACTTCCAATAATTTTTCTTTCTTTTCAGACATTGTTCTCCTCCTTTCTTATTTCTTCAGCTTAGGATCCAAAGCATCACGCAGGCCGTCACCAAACAGGTTGAAAGCAAGGATCATCACACTAAGGATCACAGAAGGCACGATCAGACGATAGGTATATGTATACATGCCGCCAAGGGCATCTGTTGCCATGGAACCAAGACTTGGAAGCGGTGCGGACACACCTACTCCAAGGTAGGACAAAAAGGATTCCAGGAAAATAGCAGATGGAATCTGCAGACAGGTGGTAACAACGATCTGCCCGATACAGTTGGGAAGAAGATGACGACGGATAATACGGCCGCCGGATGCTCCCAGTGCCCTTGCTGCTGTTACGTATTCCTGCTGCTTCAGCTGCAGTACCTGGCCACGGATAATACGGCTCATTGTTACCCAGTACAGCATACCGAAAGCGATAAACATGGAAATCAGGTTTGGTCCCAATACAGACACAAAGGACTTCATAGGACTGTTGCCTGCTGAATTTACATATTCTGTAAGGATTGGTTTCATAGCTGTGGCGATCAGAAGTACCACCAGCATCTCAGGTACTGCATAGATCAGTTCTACAATACGCTGCATCACAGCATCCACCTTGCCGCCGCAGTAGCCGGAAATTGCACCATAAACTGCACCGATCACCAGCACAAGAAGTGCTGCAAACACACCTACGGACATGGATACTCTGGCTCCGTACATAACACGTACCAAAATGTCACGGCCATACATATCAGTTCCAAATACATGTGGAAAAACTTTTTCTCCGGAAGCCTTACGCTCCAGTTCTTTTTGGGAATAACCAAACAGATGCTTTTTGATGCCAAGTTCCTTACGGAGTGCATCCTGATCGATCTCTTCTTCACTGTCACTGCCTGAGGAGTTTCCCTTTTTAGCAGCAACCTTTGCCTGGGCACGGATCACAGCTTCGTCCTTTTTGGTGAATTTCTCTCCCTTGGCTTCAGCCTCTTCTTTAGCCTTGGCAATCATCTCATCCACATCAACCACATCTGTCTTTGTTCTTGAGGCAATCTCTGCATCCAGCTTCTGCTGGTCTTCCAGAGTATAGTGATAAGGATACAGGTTCTCTGCGCCTTTGTTAAATTCGTCATAGCCATATGGAACCAGAACCGGCCCCAAAAAAGCAAATAAAAACAGCAAAACGATCACACCAAGGGCTACCATGGCTACCACATTCTTTTTCAGTCTGCGCCATGCATCCTTCCAGTAGGATACGCTTTTACGATCCTGAATAAAGTCATCCTTTTCTTCTTTTGATGCCTTTGAGAAATCATCCGGGGAAAGATCGTTTAACAAATTCTCAATATCCGGCTGCATACTGACAGGACAGCGCTTCATTTTCTTCTTTTGTTCTGCCACGATCATTCTCCTCCTTTCGTAAGGCTGATCCTTGGGTCAGCTACTTTATAAAGAAGGTCTACCACAAGGTTCATCAAAATAATAAATGCTGCAAGGAAAATCGTTGTACCCATGATCACTGGGTAATCACGGTTCTGGATGGACTGTACAAAATAACGTCCAAGTCCCGGAATGGAGAAAACGCTTTCCACTACAAAGCCGCCGCACAGGGTAAATGCTACCTGCGGCCCCAGATATGTAATAACCGGAATCAGGGCATTTCTAAGGGCATGTTTGAAAATGATCTTATTATTTTTAAGGCCCTTTGCCCTTGCCGTCTTGATATATTCCTGGCTGAATGAATCCAGCATGGCTGATCTGGTCTGTCTTGCAGTATAACACATAGGGTAAAATCCAAGTGCAAAGCAGGGAAGTACATATGCCCTCCATCCCTGGGAAGCATCAAAGATTGAAGGAAACAGACTGAAAGCGTTTGTTCCTGTAAGTGTAACCAGAAGTACAGATGCTACAACAAAGCTGGGCATAGAGATGCCGAGAGTACAAATAATGCGAAGCACACTATCTGTGAATTTGCCTCGTTTAAAAGCAGCAAGACAGCCAATGGGTATACCTACCAGCACTGCCCAGCACAAAGCAATGGCTCCAACCTTTGCTGATACCGGGAACATCTCTGTGATAATACTAAGAACCGCACGGTTCTTCTGCATTTTCAAAGATACACCAAAATCACCATGAAGAATATTCTTAAGATACATATAAAGCTGAACGTAAACCGGTTTATCAAGACCGTATTTTGCATTCAGTGCCGCAAGAGTTGTTTCCGACGGCGTTTTCTCACTGAGCCAGGGACTTCCTGGCACAGCATTCATTAAAAGGAAGGTAAGACATGCCACCAGAAAGATGGTCAGTATTGCCATTCCAAGCCTTTTTACAAAATATTTGCCCATTTTTCCTCCTTGTTTTCTTTTCCCCTGACACACCATTCTTGCAAATAAAACAAAAAAAGTCTCCGAAAACTTCTTTTTTCAAAGACCAAATCAATTCCGTTCTACTTCATAAGCTCTCTACTATGTCTGTTAGGAAAGTATTGCTCTTTACTACGGATAGAACATCCATCCATAAAATATGCAGAAATTATAGCACCCTTTTTTGCTTTAATCAAGTAACTTTTCTCATTTCTACACTTTAGCACAAGAAAAGACAAGTGAAAGAACGCTGCAGTTATGGTATTTTCCTTGACATCCCGGTCAAAAACCTGCAAAATGATGATAAAAAGAATGGCTGCCACAAACAGGTGCAGCCAGAAGGAGTCGTGAATCTTGGTCAACTTTGATTATTACCGCATTTTCTATTTTGTCTGCCAGTACAAAAGCTTTACCAAAGCAGCAGAAATCCTGAATAATAATCAGCCCAACATTACCCGCTGCATGAATATCCTGGAGCGCGAACTGAACTGTAAGCTGTTCGTCCGCACTCACCGTGGAGTTTCCCTTACCCCTGAGGGCAAACGTCTGTATGAACATATTTCCGTAGCTTATGAGCAGATTTCCCTTGGCGAAAAGGAACTGGAAAAGGATCGTGGTCTGGAAAGCGGCCTGATTTCCATTGGTGCCAGTGAGACAGCCCTACGTCTTCTGCTTTTAGATAAGCTGGAATCCTTTCACAAAAAATATCCTCATGTACGTCTACGGATTGCCAGTCACTCTACCCCGGAAGCTCTTACTGCCCTGGAAAACGGACTTGTGGATTTTGCAGTGGTTTCCAGCCCTGCCCACACAAAAAAGCCTCTCCAGAAAACCCTCCTTGTATCTTTTAAGGAAATTCTTCTGGGAGGTCCTAAATTCGCCCAGGCAGCCAATACACCCCTGCACCTGCAGGATCTTCGGGATTATCCCTTTATTTCTCTTGGGGGACGGACTTCCACCAGGGAAACCTATATGGAGCTTTTCCTCCAGCGGGGCCTTCCTTTCCAGCCGGATATGGAAGCATCTGCCACTGACCAGATCCTGCCTATGATCATGCATAATCTTGGCATTGGCTTTTTCCCGGAAATGCTTGCCCAGGATGCCCTGCGCCGTGGTCAGGTGATCCAGATCCCCCTGGCAGAAGAGATCCCAGCCAGGGATGTTTATCTGGTACGGGACAGCACGCGGCCCCAAAGTATTGCTGTACGCAAAATGATCGCCGCATTAAAAGAATGATCCTGCATGAAACAGATGTCCGCACGATCATCACCGCATAATCATCACTGCCAAAAATGATCCTGCAAAATGCAGGATCATCCTCCGATCTGGCAGTCCAGGCCACATACTGCATGGACTGCCTTTTTTAATGTTTCCATATGTTCCGCTGATGGGGGCAGAACCCCGTCCAGCAAATATTCACGACCAAGACCAGTGTATTTATCCTGTCCCAGCCTGTGGTAAGGCAGCAAATGAATCTTATCCACCCCTGGAAGAGTTGCTGCAAATCTGGCAATCCCCTGGATCTCTTCCACAGTATCATTAAACCCAGGGATCACAGGCACCCGTATCACCAGGCGGGTCATCCCGGAAAGTGCTGTTTTTCTTGCATTTTCCAGCATTCGTTCATTAGATCTTCCGGTAAAAGCCTTATGCTTTTCAGGATTGGTGTGCTTGATATCCATCAGGTACAGATCCAGATAGGGCAACACCATCTGGATATTCTCCCAGGGCATGCCTGCCATACTTTCTATAGCCGTATGGATTCCTCTTTCCTTTGCACCGCGAAGCAGATCCCTGGCAAACTCAGGCTGGCACAGGCATTCCCCTCCGGAAAGAGTCATCCCGCCGCCTGAACGGTAATAGTATGCCCGATCCTTTTCCACTACCTGAAGCATTTCTTCCACTGTCACATCCCTGCCGATGATCTTCTCTTCCCCCTGCACGATCATCTTCTGAATGGCAAACTCCTGGGATTCCGGATTACAGCACCACCTGCACCGCAGGATGCACCCCTTCAGAAAAAGAATGGTGCGGATCCCTGGCCCGTCATGAATGGAATATCTTTGTACATCAAAAATCCTGCCTGTTGTTTTCAAGTAATCCATTATGTTCTCCTGTTTCTCAGAATCCCTGCTCTGTCCTTCTTATGATATCATCCTGCAAAGATCTGGACAATGTGGTAAACAAAGCGCTGTATCCTGCCACACGCACCACCAGATGCTTATAATTCTCCGGGTGCGCCTGTGCGTCCAGAAGTGTTTCCCTGCTTACTACATTAAACTGCATATGCATGCCCTTCTGGTCAAAGAAGGTACGGATCAATGCCACAAATTTCTCCAATCCCTCTCTTCCTGACAAGGCAGAGGGATGGAATTTCTGATTAAATAATGTACCATTGGATACAATAAAATGATCAAGTCTGGATACAGAAGTAGCTGCTGCTGTAGGACCGTTCACATCCTTGCCTGCAGATGGTGAAACTCCGTCAGCAACCGGTGTATGGGCATATCTGCCGTCCGGGGTAGCTCCTGTCTGTCCTCCCAGCGGAACATTGGCAGATACAGGATAAAGACCTGCATGGAAGCTGCCTCCTCTTGGGTTGCTATACTGCTGGATAGGCCTTGTATATGTATAAGCAACATCTCTTGCAAAATAATCCACTTCTGGAATATCATTTCCAAACTTAGGTACTTCCAGGATCTTGTTCCGGATCTCTTCGTACCGGCTGATCTTCTCCTTTGAAAGCTTCATGGAAAGCACAGACTGAACCACTGCTTCTGTCATCTTTTCATCAACCTGCCTGCCTGCATTTTCAGCTTCTTTCAGTATGCCCTGGGCAAGATCCTGTACAGACTGCTGATCCAGGCCTTTTCCGTAATTCCAGATCAGTGCCTCCTTTAATTCCCCAAGGGTAAACTGCTTCTCTTCAAATACCAGCTTCCTGATAGCATAAAGAGAATCTGCCATATTAGCAATCCCAAATCCCTGAGGACCGGTAAAGTTGTAGACAGCTCCACCTTCCTGGGTGGATTTGCCCTTTTTGATACAGTCATCGATCATACTGGATAAAAATGGCAGCGGGCATCTCTCCCCATGAGCCACATCAATTGCATTATCTGCATTCACCATCAAGGAAATACAGTAATCCATCTGTTGCTTATATGCATCATAAAAGTCTTCAAAGCTGTGCATCTCACTGATGTCCTTAGTAGGAACTCCCACCATCTCTCCCTTGTCCATACCCTGGGAGAAAACAAGCTCCAGCGGGCGGCACATATTAAAGAATGCAGCATCATGCCATCCTTCTGTCTTCCCCGCCTTCTGTGGCTCCACACATCCGATGATGTTATATTCCCTGGCATCTTCCAAAGTTAATCCCCGGTTCATCAGTGCCGGGATGATCACCTCATCATTATAATATGCTGGCAGACCGATCCCTGTCCTGGTAAGCTCTGCTGCCTTGATCAGAAGATCATGGGGCGAACCGTTCCATACCCGGATGGACAATGAGGGCTGAGGCAGGTTTACATGCATGGAGGCCTGAATACACATAAAAGACAGATCATTGGTCACATCCTCCCCATCTTTATTCTGACCTCCTACGATCAGATTCTGGAACAAACTGTATCCTGCAAATCCTTCCGCAGATACAGCATCTCTGCATTTATTCAGGTCATTCAGCTTCACCCAGATACAATCGATCAGCTCCTGGGCAGCTTCCCTGGTAATCTTTCCTGCTTCTACGTCCTTCTTATAATATGGATACATGTACTGGTCAAATCTTCCAGGTGAAATAGAATGTCCGCTGGATTCGATCTGAATCAGAAGCTGTACAAACCAGAAAGACTGACAGGCCTGATAAAAGCTTTCTGCGCCTTTGGCAGGCACCCTGCTGCAGTTGTCAGCAATAGCCAGAAGCTCTTGCTTCCTGTCCGGATCCGTGCACTTTTCAGCCATCTGCTGTGCCAGTTCGGCATACCTGGCAGCATAATCCATAGCAGCCTGACAGCTTATGATCACAGCCTCCAGAAAACGGGACTTTCTTGCATAGTCACCATCTCCCACATTACACTGAGCCAACTCTGCTTTTGCCTTTGCCATGATCCCCTCAAAGCCAATATTCAGAACTTCCCAGTACTTAACAGTTACATGCCCCACACCATTATAAAAATAATTCCCTGGTGTAAAAATATTGTGTTCAATCCCCCGGATGGCTTCCGGTGCCATATAGGAAGTGGCAAGCTCACTGGTGGTCCTGCCCTTCCAATATTGATGGATCTGACGCAGTTCTTCCTTAGTCTCTTCTTTTATGAAAAAGGGGTCTGCACTTCTGCCTGCAACCGTATCCAGTTCATCCTCCAGCCATTGATAAGAAAACTCCGGGAATGTCTGGCAGCTTCTGGGTGCAAGGGTGCTGCTTCCTACGATCAGTTCTTCCTCACGGATCACGATGGGAAGGTGATGCAGGATATGTGCAAATGCCTTTGCTCTTCTTTGAATGATCGGTTCTCCCTCTGTCTGCTGATAGGATTCTGTCAGAAGTCTGGCTCTTGCTGATTCGATCTTTGGCATCTCTGCATACAGATGCTCCACCAGTCTTGGAATCCTTGATGATTTTGGAATATCGCTTGTATTATATTTCTCCATGTTACTCCTCTCCCAAAGGACCGCGCCTATGCTCCGCAATCACAGATGCTTTCCAAAGTCTTTTCGCTGTGGCAGGATACTCCCTCCCCACCTTATTTTCCTCTATTATATCGAATCATTCCGCAAATGTCAACAGAATCAACACATCATATCTGTTGTATTTTGTGGATTTGTGTTGTTTTTAGTGTTTTTTTCATGTGAATTACATAAAAAAACTGTAACACAGGAAAATCCTATGCTACAGTTCTCATATTATAACCATTGTTATATTTTGATCCTAATCATTAGAAGCCTTAAACCGCTCAATAAACATCAGGAAAAAGCTTATCAGCAGAAGGCCGCTGCACACCCAGATCATTTTATATCCATAGGCAATACTCAGATTACCGCCTACTCCGGCGCCAAGGGCAAACAGGAAAATAATTCCAAAATAATAACCTGCCTGTTCCAGCTTCTTAGGATCTTTGCGCCGCCAGTAAGCTGAAAGGGCAGCTGTACCGCTTCGCAGATTACCGATACACATGGTACTTGCATAAGAATATCCGTGGATCTTCCGGAATGTTTGTACCTGCATGGCACAGGCAAAGGATACCAGTATGGTAGCCAGCATATTCATCGTAGATGGAACGAAGCCAACCAAAAACAGGATCACAATCTCTGCTGCCAGAATCCCCTGTCTCCAGTGAAGACGTCTGGCATTTTTAAATTTGCCCTGAATCTTCTCAGCAAAGAAAACCCCTAATGCAAAGGACAGTACCGGAAGCAGATACCGAAGGGCAATCCCCCAGTCACCGGCAAGCAGATGCTGACTAAGCAGCACCACATTTCCTGTCTGCGCATTTGAAAAGACTTCGTCTCTCACATTGTAGGTGTACGCATCCTGGAATCCTCCTGAAAGAGCCAGGAATGCACTGTTTACAAAAGCTTCGGACATCTGTACATCCGAAGCATCAGAAAACAGGTGATGATGTTCGTGGTGTTTTGTTTCCATGAAAAATATATCTCCATCCTCTTTTGTTTTACACAGCCTGTCCAATTCAAGTCGAGCAAAGGCTGTTTAGCTATTAGTTCATATAATACCTGCCTTCTGTCAAAATGTAAAATGTATCGTTCATATTATTGTCATATAAAAAATATATAGTTACTGATCACACCATTCACAGTAACTATATATCTCACATTTTACACTATGAAGTTAATTCAGAATACCTTAATGGCAGCCACTGCAATGCCCACAGTCACCGCCGCATCCTTTACCATTCTTTTTATCCTTGATCATACTGCGAACGATCAGGCCTACAATCACAACCAATACAGCGCCTACGATCACTGTTCCCATGGAAATTCCTCCTTTTCCTGAACAGACACTTAAAAGTCTGACTTATGTTTCTTTCGTTAGTATATACTAACAAAAGTAATATGTCAATATCTGTCCTATCCGAATTTCTTACAGTTAAATCTGAAATTCTTCCAAAGAGGAAAGCTTATCACCAAACTCTGTATCGCTGCATTCCTGGAAAACAGCCTCCTTTTGCATTTTCTGGAGGGCAGAGGCAGAGGTTTTCAAAGGCTGGATCGTTCCGGCTCCTGCAATACATCCTCCCGGACAAGCCATACCTTCTAGCAGATATCCATCATATTTGCCCATTTTGGCCAGCTGCATCATTTTTTTACAATTTGCAAGACCGTCTGCACTGGCAGTCTTTACGGTTCGCTCCGGATCCAAACGGTGAATGGCATTCACAACTGCTGCTGCCACACCGCCGCTGGCAGCAAAGCCTCTTCCATCTGCACTGGCACGTACCAAAGGCTCTCCGTCAGGCAGAGAATCAAAGTCTACGCCCTTTGCCTCAAACATACCAGCCACCTCTTCAAAGGTAAGTACAAAGTCCACATAGCTTCGGATGGATTTTCTGCTTGCTTCCAATTTCTTGGCAGCACATGGTCCCACAAAAACTATCTTGCATTCCGGTTCTTCCTGCTTGATCAGCCTTGCTGTCAGTACCATCGGTGTCAATGCCATGGAAATACAGTCAGCCTGCTTTGGGAACATTTTCTTTGCCATCACAGACCAGGCTGGACAACAGGAGGTTCCCATAAACGGAATCTTTGCCGGAACTTCTTCTATGAAATCTTTGGCTTCTTCAATGGCACACAAATCTGCACCAACGGCTACTTCCCGCACATTCTTAAACCCAAGTGCTTTAAAGGCTTCCCGGATCTTTGTATCCTTAAGCCCTTCAAACTGGCCTGCAACTGCCGGTGCAACAATGGCATATACCGGATTACCACTTTTGATCGCCATAATGGTCTGGTATATCTGACCCTTATCAACAATGGCACTAAATGGACAGCTTACCAGACACATTCCGCAGGACACACACTTATCCTGATCGATCTCTGCCCTTCCATATTGATCTGAATGGATCGCTCCCATTCCACAAGCTGCAGCACAGGGGCGTTCCTGCTTGATAATAGCATTGTATGGGCAGGCACTAACGCATTTCCCACATTTGATACACTTTGCCTGATCAATATAAGAATGGCCCTTCACCATAGATATGGCCTTCTTGGGACAGACCTCCACACAGGGATGTTCCAGGCAGCCCTGACATCCTTCTGTTACCATCACTTTCTTCTCTGCACAGGAATTGCATGCAAACTTGATCACATTAATCAGCGGGGGTTCATAATACTTTTCCTCGATTACACTTGCCTCTACCCCCTGAGAAATAGGGGCATGCTCTGAAATACTCCGAAGGGACATTCCCATGGCAACACGAAGACGTTCGCCTACAACTGCACGCTCCAGGAAAATACTGTCCCTGTATGTGGCAATCTCGCCTGGAATGATCTTGTAAGGAAGCTTTTCCAGATTTTCGATTCCGTCTTCTTCATATGCCATGCGGGCAATTTCCGTGAAGATCTGATGTCTTATTTTCGTCTTAGACGAATATAATCCTCTCATTTAATTCTCCTTTTTGTTTAATATCCGCAATCTGTAGTAAATTATCCTCCGCTATAAAAATACTAACACATTTCTATCCGGTCTGACAAGGGCATCTGTTACATCAAAAGCATCACACCTGCAGCTTCATCTGACCGTCTTTAATATAGCCCATATTTTTCATGCCCCGATAGATCACATAGGAAACTACTGCCGGAAGAATGAAATGGAAAACAAGAATCTTCAGAAGTACCATCAAAGGCTCTTCTGCTGCAGTCATAGTCTGATAAGTCATGATCTGTCCTACCAGTCCGGAAGTACCCATTCCTGCGCCTGTAGGATTATTCGTCATATGAAAAGGCCCTATGATCGCAATCGGTCCTAAAATAGCAGATGCCAATGTAGGCGGCAGCCATATCAAAGGTCTGCGTACAATATTGGGAATCTGCAGCATAGACGTACCAACGCCCTGGGCAAACAGACCACCTACTCCGTTATCTTTAAAACTGGTTACAGCAAAGCCGATCATCTGACAGCAGCATCCTACGGTAGCTGCACCTGCTGCTACTCCGTTCAATCCCAGAATGATCCCAAGGGCTGCAGAACTGATGGGCAGTGTAAGAGCCATACCCATAAGGACAGAAACCACGATTCCCATAAGGATAGGCTGCTGCTCTGTACCCCAGTTGATCATTCCTCCGATCCAGCTCATAAACTGAGAGATACTAGGCCCTAACAGCATTCCAACAGCACCACCGGATATAATGGTCACTGCAGGAGTGATCAAAAGATCCAGTTTAGTCTTTCCTGCTACCAGATGTCCTACCATAATTCCTACATAAGCAGCAATAAAGGCACCTAAAGGCTCTCCAGGGCCGGACAGCACTATGGCTCCCTGCTCTGAAAAAAATGTACCTGCCAGAATATTGGCAGCATAAGCACCGATCATACCTGCAGCTGCTGCAGACAGAAGAACATAGGTGGATTCCTTAAACTTATAAGCTACTCCAATACCAATGCCTGCACCTGTAAGTCTCTGTGCGATCACTGCAAAGGCACTAAGATAATGGCCATAGGTTCCTCCCATCAGATCACCGATCTGTTTTAAAATGGTACCGATGATCAGCGTGGAAAAAAGTCCCAGCGCCATACCGCTTAATCCGTCAATAAAAATATTGGACAGGATTTTCTTAAATGATTTCATTTTTCTCTCCTTTTCCTAATTATCCGGCATTTTTGCCGGGAAATCCGTTTGATTGTATCATACTTTCTGCGGATATCCAATACTCAGTTGGCAAAGGAAAGAAGAGTACTTGTGAATTGCTGATTTTTTCACATTTTTTATCTTGTACGAAAGCCTGATTTTTGCTAGAGTGTATAGGAAATGGTCGATTCAGCTGTTGTATTTTCATACAACCTTTTAAACTTACAGGAGGTTCTCATGATCATAGATTTTCATACCCATATTTTTCCGGATAAGGTGGCTGCTGCCGCCATCCCCAAGCTTGCTTCTGTTATAAATATCTCTCCCAGCATGGACGGTACCATCCAGGGGCTTCTTGATTCCATGGACAGGGCCAAGGTAGACACAAGCGTGATCCTGCCGGTGATCACAGATCCACATCAGTTTGATTCCATCATCCGCTTTGCTTCCAGTATCAATGAAAGCCAGGACAATACCTATCCCAGACTGATCTCTTTTGCAGGAATCCACCCGGCTATGGATAATTACAAAGATCTGCTCCACTTGATCGCAGCCCAGGGCTTTTCCGGAATCAAGCTTCATCCTAATTACCAGGACACATGCTTTGACGATATCCGGTATCTGCGGATCGTCTATACGGCTTCCGAACTTGGTCTGATCGTGCAGGTGCATACAGGAGAGGATCCCTATACTCCCGGAGAACAGTTCTGCTCCCCGGATATGGTCCTACATGTAATAGAAGAAACAGCCCCGCCAAAGCTGGTGCTAGCCCATATGGGAAGCAACGAACACTATGACGAGGCTGAAGCCAAGCTGTGCGGTCAGAATGTATATTTTGATACCGCCTATTCTATTCAGCATATGTCCGAGGAGCAGCTGGTACGCATGATTCATCTTCATGGCGCAGACAAAGTACTGTTCGGCAGCGATGCCCCCTGGACAGACCAGAGGGCAGATATTGAACGCTTTATGTCTTTTACAGGACTGTCCCTTACTGAAAAAAAACAGATCCTTCATGGGAATGCACAGCTTCTTCTGGGCATTTAACCGGATTTGCAGGGATCAGAGAGGAATATCACCATGTTTCTTTCTCATCCCTATTCTGTTTGCATGACTGCTGGTACGAAGCCAGTCGGACAATGCTTTTCTTGTCTCTTCCGGATAAATTACATGGTCAATATACCCCTGATATTCCCTTTGGGCACGCTTGCCTCTGCAAAAGCATATAAAAGCTTTGCGCCATGACGGATGATCCCTTTCAGGCATTCTGCCTCTGAATCATATTCAAAATCCGCATTTCCATTCACATGGCTGTGGATCTGGCTGCCTCCCAACTCCTCCATGGTTACGTTTTCCCCGATCACTTCCTTGATCACCTTGGGATCTGTAATATACATCTGACTGATATTTTTAACCGTGAAAATAAAATCCATAATGGCAGGGGAATAAGCCGCCCCTCCTGCACATGGGCCAAGCACCGCACAGATCTGGCGACTGTTGGCAGCCCTCTGAGATCCCAGCTTATAGGCAGCTACATAGGTTACATATTTATCATCGATTTTTTCTACAACACCAAAGCAGAAGCCTTTTGCATTCTGATATTCTAGGAAGGATCTTCCAGCACTCTTTAAAAAATACAAAAGATTTTTTCAAAAAAATCATTATCAGCAAAACCTCAATGAAGCCTTGGACAGATGAAGACGGAATTCTACATCTCGGACTTTATGAGTTTTTGTTAAATGAAAATTCACTGTAGTTATAGTTAAGAAAACCGCCCAGGCTGATCCAAACTCTATCTGTTGGAAGCAGCCGAGGCGGTTTCTCTTTCTTTCATACATAGTTGCGGGCTTTTGCCCCCAACTATGATATCTGCGGGTTGTTTTACATTTCTTTCTGTTTTCTAACAATTCTCATAGCAGTGAGCAGGATCGCACCCATAGCCAATAATAATAATGTCTGCCACAAAGCGGCATCGCTGGCATCCCCTGTCTTGGGAGAATTGGTGCTGTAACCTGAGCCGCCGGAGCTGCCATTTCCTGAACCACCGTTTCCACTGCCGCCGGATGGTCCTTCGGTCACAGTTACTGTAACTGTAGGCTCCGGAGTGTCAGAGGGCTCTGCCTTTTTGGTAGGTGTAGGTGTCTTGGATACAGTCACAGATGGTACTGGTGTAGCAGATACTTCCGGTGCAGGTGTGGTTGTAACCTGCGGGGTTGGTGTATTCGTCGGTGTAATTGTTGGCTCTGCCGGTGTTGGGGTTGGCTCCTGATACCGGTTGGTCACTGTCACATCACAGTCTGTAGGAAGAAGCTCCGTCACATTTCCTTCACCGCTCTTGCCATTTGTGGAAGCCCATCCTGCGATCCAGTTCCCCTGCTTTGTTTCGGTTACACGGTAAGCGGTACACTCCTGCTGAGTGCTGAACTGAACAGTCTCCCCAGCCTTTAACTGGAACTGATACTTTCCTGTACCGTTTTCTACAGGGGTACGCTTTCCATCTGTCAGCTGATACAGATTGCCGGTGTAGGCATTTCCCTGTCCATCCAGAAGCTCCATTTCAAAATCAAAGCTTTCCTGGGTATCTTTTCCTTCTACTGCCTTTGTCACTGCAAAATTCTTAAATACAGGAAGATTAAACTTAATGGAGCAGTCAGAAAGGGTTCCTCCTCTTTCCAGGTAGAAAAAGCTGAAGATATGCTTTGTTCCTGCTGCCCATGCAGAATCATCCCACTTGCCGATGGCTTCCGGATAGTCTGCAAAAACAGAGGATAGTGCCTGGGTCCTGGTGTCCCCGGTAACACTGCTGGTCACAGTAAAGGTTCCCTTTGTAAAGTTAATGCTTCCGGATACCGCTTCATGGATACCGCCCATGTCAAGCACCAGCTGTCCGTCCACAAACAGCCAGGCATCATCATCACCGCTGAAAGAAAAGACCATATCCTTCCGTGCGGAAACATTTCCCTGATCATCCGTAATAGCTACCGTGCCATCTTCCGGAATGATAAAGTCCTTTTCCATGCTCATCCCGAAATGGTAATCTACGGTTTTCAGCTGATCCAGCAGATAAATACCCTTGGTATTTTTTTCACTGGTTCCCCATACTCCTTCGTCCTCAAAGCTGTTGAATGGGAAAAAGCCTGCCCCTTTCTCATCCCAGCCCTCAATACCGATGGCCTTATCATACTGATAGATCTTGTTTGCTCCCGGATCATAACCGGCATGGTTGAGGCTGCTCTGGTAGCTGTACTCATTAGCTGAAGGATCATATACAAAATCAAAGCCAACATTCTGGTATACACTTTTTGTACCGCCGTTTACAGCAGCCACAGAGGTATCAAACAGTGAAAACGGTGTTGTGTAATTAAATACAGGCAGCCCGTCCTCTCCAAGCCGATTCTTCAGGATTCCTGTAAATATATTATTGTACCAGGTATTTACTGCTGTGTTTTTAACATTCTTCGGATCATACCGGAATCTGTACTGTGCAGTCTGCGCCCCAAGTACAAAATGCGCCCACTCACCAAAATCATAGTCAAAAAGCGTAACCGGCAGGGACCGTACATTGGTCAGCCTGCTTACTGTCTCACTGCCTCCTGCATCCACATTTTTCGGGGAGGTAGCGATCACCAGCTGTTCTGCCTTTGGATTTTCTGTTGGGAAATGGGAAAGTGTTCCGGTAAATTCATGCCTGCTGGGATGCTGTACATCCGAAGGAATCTGACAGGATCCATGCACCACATCATACTCTCTGGTATTGCTCAGCCAGATCCTGTAAGAGAAGGTATACAGGTCATATTGCGGCATAATAACGATAGCCTCGTTATCCTTCAGGTGGGCATGTACCCCATAGCCATAGCTTGAAGTAATAGAAAGCCACCCTTCAGGATTATAGATGTTTATGTCACGAATGTTGATCCAGTCATTGGTATCATTCATCTTTTCTGCCTTATGCCAGTTTCCCTCTTCATCCTGCCTGTACAGCCAGGCAAAAAAATACATCTTTTCAACTCCATCTGCTGCCATATCCAGCCGAACATTAAATTCAGCAAGCTCTGAAGCGCTTCCACCAATATTTTTATTCTGTATTACAAGACCATTCTTTGGAAGACCATTGTCCGGAAGCGTCTGCAAAGATGAATGTATGTATTCTATTTCTAATTCCTGTAATACAATTACCCTGTCCTTTTCCGAATCATAACTAACCTCTCCGGTCACTCCATAGGACATATTTGTAGTATCAATAATTTCAGGAGCCGTCTTCTCCCAGTCTGTTGTTTTCCACCGATTTGTTTTCTTCAGGTAAACAAAGGTTGGTATGATCGAATAAGAATATCTCGCTTTTCCAGTCTGAGGATAGATCACATTTCCGTTCTTGTCTGTGGCTTCATAAGTTCCACCTCTATCCCCGGTACTATTGGGATACCAATCAAAAGAAGTTGAACCACTTTTATCTCCAGCTTCCTTACTAACCTTAGCTGTAGGGATGATTGGTCTTAAAATCTCCACGTATTCTCCGGCCTCATGAGACACAAACTTTTTCTCCTTGGACAATCGATATATCCGTACTTTTGTTTCTCCCTGGCTGTCCTGTGCAAGCTCATACCTGCCTTCCGTATTTTGCTGATATTTTTCAAATACATACCAACTATATTTTTCTCCCGTATTCAAAATCGGTTCTATACATGCACTCGCCCTTTCCCTTGCAACACTAGGCAGAAAAACAAGCCCATAATTTGGCAGACCGTTTTCCAAACGCCCACAGCCCTGTATCTTTTCACCAGCACTTACTGATAAAACTGCTTCCTGTAAATACTTTCCATCATCACATACCGATTCTTTTCCATAAAAAACTTCTGCCTCGTTTTCAATTTCTGTTCCATTCTCACCGGTAACAGATAAAATGTCTCCGGTTCCATCCAGAGAAAGACTGTAATCAAAATTAAAATATCGAAGCTTCTGTGTGCTGCCAAATAAAGCTTCTGGGAGGACTTTGTTATTACCTGGGACATTTGATTTTAATGTGCTTTTGTATTTTCCATCATAACTCCGCTCGCTGATCAAGCCGGTGTATTCCGGTGAATATGGAATGACACACAAAATATCTCCTGTCTGTAAATCCATTCCTGTAAGATCGAAGCTTCCTCCATTTTCCGCATCTACTGAGGCGATTTTTGAATCTACCACCTCATAAACCCCATTTACTGTATTTCGAAATAGGACTGCCGTCATTTTGGTTCCGCCCTTACCGGTGATTTCATAGGTCCAGTAACGTGATTGTTCTGATTTTCGATATTCATCACCTGTTGCATATCCCATGCCTGCTTCGCCGTTTTGATAGGCTTGCGGCACAGTAATATTGATTTTCAATTGTCCTGATAAGCCGTTTCCTGTAAGCTCTCCAACTTTCATCCGAAAACCGATATTTGGCAAACCATTTGCTTTCAGTCCATAAAGCATGCCCCCTGTCTGAACCTGAGTTGAAATTTCCAGATCAGCTCCTACTGTCCCTGTATGTTCTGCTGCCCCGTTTCCACATGTAAGCCAGGCTCCCTTTACCATACCATCTACCAGAGTGGGGCTACTCTGTCCATCCAGGGCTTTCACGCCTGTGATCAACCATTCCTGTGTGCTGTTCAGAAAAACCTGATACTGGAAACAATAATTACGGCTTTGTGAATTTTCATAATTTTTCGCATCACTTGCTCCTGATGTATAGTAATAAGAATACTGATCTCCCTCGCACCTTAATGGTACGATTGCTGCCACTTCATCAGGCTTGGGATTAACATAAAAACAATGATAATAATCGGACGTATCCTCATAGTTTTCAATATTCTGGATGTAATTCCAACCTCTATTTTCTCTATCTTCGTCGCTTACTTCATATTTTCCTGTATTCTGATTCCATTTGTAATAAAGGCACGCAGCCCACAGCCCTGGAGTTTGGTAATTTTCAGGCTGGGAATTATGCAGCTTTTCCCAACAGGGGTTTACTCTTACAAAATATCCTGGATATCTGGTTTCATCAGCATAACCTGTTACTGCTTTCGTCTGTGCATTACCGTGGATCAGAAGTGCATAATTAGGCAGACCGTTTTCTTTGAAAGATGGCACTGCTGCCTCTTTTGACGTTACGTTAAGCTGCGGATTTGTCATATCGGTTACATCCGAAGATACCTCGGTGCTCCAGTATTGTCCCTTTTGTGTCCATTCTCCTTGCACAGCTTCCACGGATTCTGTGGTAATATCCTGACTTTGTTCGCCATAATGGTTAAATTCCACCAACAGCCGATAATGATATATTTCTGAAACAGTTGGATAAAGAACCAGGCATTCTCCAGGAGACAAATATTTTCTTGTTTCCGATCTGTATAATCGATACTATTTTTGTCCGTTATCTGTATTTTTCCATTTCCCGTCTTCATTCTGTGAGTATTTTTCAGCACCAATCTCAAATCCATAATTGTCTGATTCGCATTCTTTAACACTGTCTGAGGAATTATTATGATAGATGTATTTATTCTTTCCTGTCAGATGTCCTGTCACCGACACAACTGTCCCTATCTCTCCTGCATTACGGATGACCACAGCTCCCTTAGGCAATCCGTTCTCCTGGTATTCAAGAACCTGCTTAGAAACAGTATTCCGTATTCTGATGACAGATCGTGGATTTTCTGTTGTCAGCTGCTCTGTAGGGTACTCCCTATCTCCTTCATAAGTGATCCACTGTCCTGTATCCGGCAGACTGCCCCCTTTTCCTCCTGCATCGGAAACCTGTTTTATTTCACATGTCTTGATTTGTTCGCCTTGTAATTTGAAGGTTGCTTTCCCGGCCCATGAGAAACTGTTCTGTGCCAGTATACTGTCAGTAAGATAATTATCTCTTCTATTATAACTATCCCAACAACTATACTGTGGCAAGACAACCATTCTTATGGAACTATACCTTCCCACATAGCTTTTTGCTTCACTTATCACATTGATAGAAGAAGCACTATTCACTGTGATGTATTCATACCGGTTATCGATTTTCCCATATAGAAAACAATACCAATAGCCATAATAGCGTCCCTTATACCATATGCTGTCCACTTTACCATCATTGTGAGAAAAGTTAATCTTACTGTAAGCTTCCAGTGATGAACCATCCAATGTAAAATCCACAATCATTCCACAGGCTGGATTTGCCGGATCCTTAATAATCTGACTTTTCTCCGTTACAGGCTGCAGATCCTCGCCCTCCAACAGGTCTGTTTCTGCATTTTCTTCTTCCACATCCTCAATTTCCATGTCTTCTGAAGCAGAAGCATCAGCTTCATCCACATTCAGATTCTGGGATTCTGTCACATCCTGAAACTGCGGTTCATCACCTTCCGGAGTTTCTGCCTGGTTCTCATTATTACCGTCCCCTTCGTCTGTAGATTCGCCTGTAGATTCTTCCGGCAGAACTACTTCCTCCGGTTCATCTTTGCTTTGTTCCTCTGTTAATGCTGCCGGTTCATCTTCGCTTTGTTTCTCCGTTAACCCTGCTGGTTTATCTTCGCTTTGTTCCTCTGTTAATACTGCCGGATCCGCTGTGTCATCTGTTATCTCCCCACCATCGGAAAACTCGGCCCCATAGCTTATATTTCCTGCCACTGCACCTTGGAAATTGCCTCCAATTACCATGGAAAAAGCAATGGTCATAGCCAACATCCTGCTTAATCCCTTCTTCCTCATACACCTTTCCTCCTTTATAATGCCTTTCTTTTTTAACTCATTCTCTGTTGCTGTCCCAGATTTTCATTTTAAATTATACGTCTTTACTATAATCTGTTCAATATCACATTTTTCATTTTTATAATTTTTTATATAAAAAGAGTACACAATCCATGTATCCACAATTCCCGGCTGATTTACCAGGATATCGGATACATGAATGTTAGACTAAAAGTCTGGTGCAGTTATTTGCAGAACGCTGTACCAGGCGAAAATATAATTGAAAAACCGCCCAAATGTTTATCTGAGCCTTAATCACTCAGAGAAACCTGGACGGTTCTTTTCATATCTACTTATTTACTTAATCCTCATAATGTCCCCTGCCGGCAATCATCCCATGCTCTGTCAGCCCATAACTTTTTCATTCATCTACCTCAAGCAGTTCATGTTCCTTCCCCATGCCTGCAGATAATTGTGCAATTCCTCTATCAATCATAGCAAGATATTCTGCATTACGAGCAGCTTTTTCAAGCTGATTGTATCTTTCAAGGCTCATGATCACAACATTCTTTTCACCTTTACGTGTAACAATAACAGTCTCGTGATTATCTGTTGCTTGATCGCAATAATCTTTTAAATGATTTCGGATTGTAGAATAATTCACAGCTAACATAATCTCACCAGCCTTTCATAATCATATAATTTCTTGTACTATTTATTGCACTATTTATTGTGTTATTTATTGTACTATTTCTTGTACAATTATTATACCCTATTATTCTATGGCGGTCAATTCAATTATTCTACATTTCTCTCTTTTTTATGATTCCCCTGTCTGAAAATCTGTCATATAAAAGATATTAACACTCACCATGCCTCACTTGCGTTCAGCCTGCTGATCATCCGGCAAAGCAATCTTCTGCTTAACAGACACTTTCTCATCATAGCAGGTAAAGATCTGATCTACTTTCTGTTTGTTCAGCTTTGGTGTAAGCAGACTTACCACCGGCACAACGATCAGTCCGGCTACCATGGCAACAGCCCCTGCATTGATAGGGGATGCAATAAATTTAAAGAACATATTTGCAACTGTGATGCCTACCCCTGTGATAAAGCTTGCCCAGACAGCCAGCTTAGTGGTGCCTTTCCAGAAAAGCCCATACAAAAACGGTGCCAGAAATGCACCTGCCAGTGCTCCCCAGGAAATACCCATCAGCTGGGCAATAAATGTAGGCGGATCCAAAGCCAGGATCACAGAAACAGCAATAAAGAACACGATCAGGATACGCATAAGCAAAAGCTGCTTTTTCTCGCTTAAGTTTTTTGCAATATTTCCCTTGATAAAATCCAGTGTTAATGTGGAACTGGATGTCAGCACAAGAGAAGACAGCGTAGACATAGATGCAGAAAGCACCAGGATCACCACAATACCGATCAGCACATCCGGCAGGGTAGAAAGCATAGCCGGAATAATGGCATCATAGGCAACTGCACCTTCTGCCGTGTAGATCCCGGCTCCGTCAAAAAGTCTTCCAAAGCCTCCCAGAAAATAACATCCGCCGGAAATGATCACTGCAAAAACAGTAGAAATCACCGTACCTGTCTGTACTGCTTTCTCGCTTTTGATGGTATAAAATTTATGTACCATCTGTGGAAGCCCCCAGGTTCCCAGAGAAGTAAGAAGGATCACGCCAAGAAGATTCAAAGGATCCGGTCCAAAAAAAGATGTAAAGGCTCCTGGCTGGCCCAGGGTAGCAGGCACATCACTGGACAGCTGGGACAGGCTTTTCACTGCATTCATAAATCCACCCTGTCCGGCCAGTACTGCCCCGATCACTGCAATGATCCCGAAGATCATAATGATTCCCTGGATAAAGTCATTGATGGCAGTGGCCATATATCCTCCAAGGATCACATAGATGCCGGTAAGGGTAGCCATAAGGATCACACACACAGAATAAGGAATGTCAAAAGCCATCCCGAACAGTCTGGACAGGCCATTATATAAAGATGCTGTGTATGGGATCAGGAAAATAAATACGATGGCAGAAGCAGCGATCCTAAGTGCATGACTGTCAAACCGCTTGCCGAAAAAGTCCGGCATGGTAGCCGCCTGCAGATGATGGGTCATGATCCTTGTCCTTCGTCCAAGCACCACCCAGGCCAGAAGACTTCCAAGAAAAGCATTCCCAAGTCCGATCCAGGTAGATGCCAGTCCATATTTCCATCCGAACTGTCCAGCATATCCAACGAATACTACTGCTGAAAAATAAGAAGTACCATAAGCAAAGGCTGTGAGCCACGGTCCCACATTCCTTCCTCCAAGTACAAATCCTGTGACACTGGAAGCATGCTTCCTGGACATCACTCCTACTGCGATCATGATCCCGAAAAAGATCACCAGCATGATCAGTTTTACAGACATAAAAAAATCCTCCCTCATTTACCTGTTTGATGCTGCATTCTTGTTGCTGCACTTTTGTTATTTCATTTTTGTTGTTACATTTTTTATTAAACTTTTGTTATTTCATTTTGCTTTGTTGCGTTAAAGCGTTACGCTTTTACTCGCTAAATTTCAAGTAGAAACAGTATACCATTGATCTCCTGGTTCCGTCAACTGTTTTTCTTCACTTTTTTGTGCATTTTATCTTGTTGAATCCATGATCCTGCCGATTCTTTTGTTGACATTTTGTGATAAATCGGATATGATTACTTCAATGAACCGACGCTTTAACGCGCGAATATTTTATAAAATGTTTTAAACAAAAAGGAGTTATTTGAAATGCCTATTACTGAGCTTCTGGAAAAGAATTGCCGTCTGTACGGAGATGAAGTCTGTCTTGTGGAGATCAACCCGGAACTGCCGGAGACCCGGCGGGTCACATGGAAAGAATTTGAACTGATCGAGCCGGAACGTGCCCCCTATTACAGGCGTGAGATTACATGGAATATCTTCAACGAAAAAGCCAACCGCTTTGCCAACCTGCTTCTGGAACGTGGTGTCCAGAAAGGAGATAAAGTTGCCATCCTTCTGATGAATGGCCTGGAGTGGCTTCCTATCTATTTTGGTATCCTGAAAACAGGTGCACTGGCTGTTCCCCTGAATTACCGTTATTCTGCTGATGAGATCCAGTATTGCCTGGATCTGGCTGATGTGGACATCCTGGTATTCGGTCCGGAATTTATCGGCCGTGTAGAGGAAGTAGCCGATGAAATCGGGAAACACAGGCTTTTGTACTATGTGGGTGATAGCTGTCCTGGTTTTGCTGAGGATTATATTTCCCATACTGCCAACTGTTCCAGCCAGTCGCCCAAGATTGCTATTTCAGATGACGATTACGCTGCCATTTATTTTTCTTCCGGTACTACCGGATTTCCAAAAGCTATCCTGCACAGACACCGTGCTCTTTTGCATGCCGCCCAGACAGAACAGCACCATCATGGCCAGACACACCAGGATGTGTTCCTCTGCATTCCTCCCCTGTACCATACAGGAGCCAAGATGCACTGGTTCGGCAGTCTGCTTTCCGGCAGCAAGGCTGTGCTTTTAAAAGGTGCTAATCCTGAATTTATCCTGCAGGCGGTTTCCGAAGAAAAATGTACCATCGTATGGCTTCTGGTTCCCTGGGCACAGGATCTTCTTCTTGCCCTTGACCGTGGAGAATTAAAACTTGAAGATTACCAGCTGTCTCAGTGGAGACTGATGCACATTGGTGCCCAGCCGGTTCCGCCAAGCCTGATCAAGCACTGGAAGGAATACTTTCCTCATCATCAATATGACACCAATTACGGACTTAGTGAATCCATCGGACCAGGTTGTGTCCACCTTGGTGTTGAAAATATCCACAAAGTTGGCGCCATCGGTGTGCCAGGCTATGGATGGGAGGCAAAGATCATTGATACACAGGGCAATACAGTCGCTCAGGGTGAGACCGGTGAGCTTGCTGTCAAAGGACCTGGCGTTATGGAGTGCTATTACAAGGATCCTAAAGCTACTGCAGAGGTGCTTCACGGAGACTGGTTATATACCGGAGACATGGCTATGGAGGATGAAGACGGCTTTATCTATCTGGTAGACCGTAAGAAAGATGTGATCATCAGCGGCGGTGAGAATCTGTATCCTGTACAGATCGAAGATTTCCTTCGCACAAATCCTGAGATCCTGGATGTTGCAGTGATCGGTCTTCCGGATAAGCGTCTTGGAGAGATCGCAGCTGCCATTATCCAGTTAAAGCCAGACAGTACATGCACAGAAGAGGATATTAACCTGTTCTGCCGAAAGCTTCCAAGATACAAACGTCCTAGGAAGATCATCTTTGCAGATGTTCCACGGAATCCTACCGGCAAGATCGAGAAGCCGAAGCTTCGTGAGATTTATGGTGCCGCCCATCTGGTGGCTACCCAGAGTCAGGGATAATAAAAGGCTCCCCAAGTCCCTCAATAATTAAGGGATTTAGGGAGCCTTCTGCTTTGTTATATTACTTTATGATAGATTTCTTTTGGGACCCTGGCTTTCACATGGATCCCATTTTCAGTATATTCTTCTGACAAAAGCTGTCCGTTCTCACGGATCAGCTGTATTTTCCCGGCTTCCTGATATGGAAATACCCGTTCTACATAAAGCAGCTCCTCTGAGATCAGTTTTCCCAGCAGTTCCTGCAGTTCCTGCAGGCCTTCTCCTGTCTTTGCAGAGGTCTTAACTGTATAATCAGCCCGAAGATCGCGAACCGTCACGTCTCCGGCTACATCCTGTTTATTGAAAACAGTGATGGTCTTCTTGCCATCTGCCCCCAATTCCCTTAAGGTATCATAAACCACATGCATCTGCAGCTCAACCTGCGGATTGGAAACATCTGCCACATGAATAATATAATCTGCATACTTTGCTTCTTCCAAAGTACTTTTGAAGGCCTCCACCAGATTGTGGGGAAGCTTACGGATAAAACCCACTGTATCTGTAAGCAGCAGCTGCTGCCCGTCTTCCAAGGTCAGTGACCTGGTGGTAGGATCCAGTGTGGCAAAAAGCTTATCCTGGGAAAGTACCTGGGATCCTGTTAATGCATTCAGAAGGGTAGACTTTCCTGCATTTGTATATCCTACAATAGCTGCAGTCTTCAGATTTCCCCGGCTTCTGCCTGTACGCAAAAGTTCCCGGTGGCGTTCCACCTGGGAAAGTTCTTCTTTCAGGGCAGTGATCCTTTTGCGGATCAGACGACGGTCTGTTTCCAGCTTTTTCTCTCCCGGGCCTCTTGTGCCAATACCGCCTCCCAGTCTGGATAAGGAAGCGCGAAGCCCCACCAGGCGGGCACTTCTGTACCGCAGCTGCGCCAGCTCTACCTGGATCTTACCTTCACTTGTGGTTGCATGCTTTGCAAAAATATCCAGGATCAGAAGCGTCCTGTCCATAACCTTGCATTCCAGTTCATGCTCCAGATTATTCATCTGTGCCGGGGACAGCTCATCATCACAGATAATGCCTGTGGCATCCACAGCCAGCATCAGAGAACGTACCTCTTCTATCTTTCCCTTTCCGATATACGTACCCGGATGAACAGCCTCACGGCTCTGGATGATCTTACCGGCGGTAATGGCTCCTGCTGTATCTGCCAGCTCTTCCAGTTCATCCAGGGACTGCTGTGTATCCTCATCCCCTACCTGTACACCAACCAGGATCACCCGTTCTTCAATCTCATTTATATATTCCATCTATGCTCCTGTCCTTGTTTTCAGAAAAGCCACTTCCTTCTGCCCATCTGCATCATCCGGATACATACCCACATAAGTCTGTGCCTTATCAAGGGCAGATGCAAAATCCAGTTTCTTTTCATAGGCGATCACTTCATTAAACAGAAGGCTTTGCAGATCGTCTGTATCTGAAACTGTGATCCCGCTGGATATATTCGTCAGTGCAGAATCATAATTACCCTCTGCAATATCGCACAAGGCAAGGCCATTGTAGCCTTTGGCCGGACTGTATCCATCTTTAGTGTCACCATCTCCCACAGAAGCTTCCACATAATTCTGGAACATGGTCCTTGCATTGGAAATATCATTCTGTGCCAGATAAACCATTCCCAGAAGAAGATCTGCTTCCTCTTCTCCGTCGTTTGCAGCCTGGGTCAGTTCCTGTCTGGCATTGTCATAATCTTCCATGTAATAATAGATCCGGCCCTTATCACAATGACTTTCTGAATCCTTTGTTTCCTTTTTAAGGGCAGCTTCCAGATAAGTTGTACCGTCTGCTTCCATATCCTGATCAAGATAAATACCGTAAATCCGGATTGCCCGGTCATAAGTAGGATCTGCATCAAAGGATTTTCCAAAATCAGAAGCTGCTTCCTCATAGGAGTCCAGCAGCAGGGCTGCATTACCGGCAAGAAACCAGGTATCTGCATCCATATCATGATCCTTGATCAGTGTCTGGCAGTCTGCCATTGCATCTTCATAGGATCCGGCTTTTATCTCTGCTGTAGCCTTATAAGCAAGGATATCCTTTGCAAGAGCCTTTCCTGTATCCTCACATGCAAGGGCACTGGCAAAATTCTGGATGGCATCCTGGTAATCTCCAAGACGCAGGCTGGCAATCCCTGCTCCCCGATAAGAAAGGGGCAGCTTTACTTTGTTCTGCACAGAAGTAAGATATCCTTCTCTGGCATATTCATAGCTTCCCTGTGCCAGGTCTTTATCTGCCTGTTCAAAAATTTTCTGATTGTCATCCCCGCAGCCTGCAAGAAGACTGATCCCCATACAGGCTGCCAGAATCGCTGCTGTTCTTTTTATTTTCATCTTATTCTACGATCAGCCCTTCAGCTTCTATCACCTTTACAACATCGTCTACATATTTGTGGCATGTTTCATCAGACTCAGCCTCCACCATAACACGGATCAAAGGCTCTGTACCGCTTTCACGGACAAGGATACGTCCGCCATCTCCCAACTCTTTTGCTGCCTTTTCAACAGCTTCTTTCACCTTTGGGTTCTCCCTTGCAGTCTGCTTGTCAGCCACACGCACATTTCTCAGCACCTGGGGATACACCTTCATCTCCTTTGCCAGATCACAAAGAGTGGCTTTCTTTTCCACGCATGCCTCCATCAGCATCAGCGAAGTAAGGATACCATCTCCTGTAGCTGCATATCTGCTGAAAATAATATGTCCGGACTGCTCTCCTCCAATGCTGTAATTATTCTCCAGCATATTCTCCGCAACATATTTGTCACCTACAGCGGTCTGTTCATAGCCTATGCCTTCCCGGTCAAAAGCTTTGTAAAGACCAAGATTGGACATAACCGTGGTCACAACCTTATTGCCATTCAGCTTTCCTTCTTCTTTCAGGTATTTACCGCATACATACATGATCTTATCACCATCGATCACATTTCCTCTGTGATCCACAGCGATACAGCGGTCTGCATCCCCATCGTAAGCAAATCCGATATCCAGTCCTTTGTCTACCACAAATTTCTGTAAAACCTCAATATGGGTGGAACCACAGTTTGTATTAATGTTGGTGCCATCCGGTGTATTATTGATCACATAGGTCTTTGCCTGAAGAGCATCAAAAACACTTTTTGCAATGGCGGAAGAACTGCCGTTTGCACAGTCCAGACCTACCCTTACATTCTTGAAATCACGGCTTGGGATAGAGATCAGATAACCGATATAGCGGTTACGTCCGGATGCAAAATCCACAGTCCGCCCAATATCTGCGCCGGTTGCCAGGGGAAGCTCCTCGATCTCTCCGTCCAGATATGCCTCGATCCTGGCTTCGATCTCTGCTTCGATTTTCTGCCCATTGCCGTTTAACAGCTTGATCCCATTATCATAAAAAGGGTTATGGCTGGCTGAAATCATAATACCGCAGTCAAAATCCTCTGTACGTACTGCAAATGAAACACTGGGAGTAGTAGTCACATGAAGAAGATATGCATCTGCTCCTGAAGCTGTAAGTCCGGCTACCAGCGCATACTCAAACATATAACTGCTTCGTCTGGTATCCTTGCCGATCACGATCTTTGCTTTGTGTTTCCGGCCATAATACCATCCCACGTAACGCCCAACCTTAAAAGCATTATCTACTGTCAGCTTAACATTTGCTTCTCCGCGAAAACCATCTGTTCCGAAATATTTTCCCATTGCTTAAGTCTCCTCTCAATACAGGCCGTTCGGATAAACGCCTGCTTCTGTTAGATCTTTGAATGCCTTCATAACCACTTCTTTGTCCTCCTGGTAGGTAACACCAAACCAGGTATCCCTGGATTCCAGTACATCTACCTGTACCTTACCTGCGTGAAGAAGTTCATCGATCAGCACCGGAAGAAGATATTCTTTTTTCAGCTCTCCCGGCTGCATATCTCCAAGGAATTCAATAAATCCTTTATGCAGGATCTCCATAAACTCAGGAGTCAGTCCCCACATATTCATAGACACAAGGGAGGACGTATCCAGCGGGGTAACATGGCCCTCTTCCCTGGATTCTGCTCCTGTCTCTGTTTTAAAAATGTTATGTGTTTCCGTTACGCCGGTAAGCCTGCCATCCTCTACATGACATACTCCTCTGGTAACGCTTCCGTTATCACTTAAGGTATTACCCAGCCTGAAGCCTGCCATACAGATATGGGTGGTCCCATCCTGCGGGTGCTCTGATACCAGATAATCATGTACCTTTACGTAGGCTTCTTTTCCGTAGTAATCATCTGCATTGATCACGGCGAAGGGCTCTGTAAGCACATCCTTTGCACATAAAACCGCCTGGCCTGTTCCCCATGGCTTTGTACGTCCCTCTGGTTTTTCAAAGCCTTCCGGCAGATCGTCAAGCTCCTGGAACGCATAAGCCACTTCTGCGATCTTCCCTACTCTGGCACCGATGGAAGCCCGAAATTCTTCTTCCAGATCCCTGCGGATAATAAATACGATCTTGTTAAAGCCTGCCTCCAGTGCATCACGAATAGAGTAATCCATAATGATCTCACCTTTCGGTCCTACAGGGGCAAGCTGTTTGATCCCGTTGCCAAATCTGCTGCCAACACCTGCTGCCATAATTGCCAACGCTGTTTTCTTCATAATCAACCCTCCATGTAAATTAAATAATTCAAGAATGCCTCGATTTCCTCATTACTATTATAACAGAAAGCCAACCTCTGTTCAGTTCTCTTCACTCATTTTGCTTAATTTAGCAGCCTGATCAGCCGCGATCAGACTGTCAATGATCTCATCCAGATCTCCTCCAAGGATACTGTCCAGACGATGAAGCGTAAGCTTGATCCTGTGATCTGTCACCCTTCCCTGTGGAAAATTGTAGGTACGGATCTTCTCAGATCTGTCTCCTGTACCGATCTGGCTTCTTCTGGCTTCAGCCTCTGCATCATGCTGCTTTGCCAGTTCCATCTCATACAACCGGGAACGCAGCACCTTTAAAGCCTTGTCTTTATTCTTCAGCTGGGACTTTTCATCCTGACAGGAAATCACGATTCCTGTAGGGATATGGGTAAGACGTACAGCAGAGTCCGTAGTATTGACACACTGGCCGCCATTACCGGATGCACGGAACACATCAAACTTACAGTCATTCAGATCCAGATGGAAATCGATCTCTTCTGCCTCCGGCATGATCGCCACTGTACAGGTAGAAGTGTGTATCCTGCCGCCGGATTCCGTTTCAGGCACACGCTGTACCCTGTGTACGCCGCTTTCATATTTCAGTCTGGAATAAGCCCCTGCACCATTGATCATAAAGGTAACTTCCTTAAAACCACCGATCCCGTTCTCATTCAGGCTCATCATTTCAGTTTTCCACCGTCTTGATTCTGCATATTTTACATACATACGGTAGATCTCAGAAGCAAAAAGTGCCGCCTCATCTCCGCCTGCTCCTGCACGGATCTCAACGATAACATTCTTATTATCATTAGGATCCTTGGGAAGCAACAGGATCTTCAGCTCATGCTCCAGTTCTTCGATCCTCTTCTTTGCCTCAGACAATTCATCTTTCAGCATTTCCCGCATATCCTCGTCCTTCTCCTCTTCCAGCATGGAAAGACTGTCCTGAACGGTTTCTTTATTTTTCTTATATTCTCTGTAAGCCTCAACGATAGGCTGCAGATCGCTCTGCTCTTTCATCAGCTTCTGGAAACGCTCCTGATTGGCTGTTACCTGTGGTTCTCCAAGCTCATTCAGGACCTCTTCAAATCGCAGAAGCAGATCATCCAATTTATCAAACATAGTGTCTCCTTACTCATATACCGTGTAAACAACAATTGCAGCTGTCCAATACATTCACAGTTACTTCCTGTCAAATAGTTACCAACAATTACCATTTTCCAAATACAACTCTGTCCAGACCGGACAGATCTTTCTTTCTCTGTACCTCAGAAAAACCGGCAGCCTCCATAAGCTCTGCCACATCCTTTCCCTGATCACAACCTATCTCAAAAAGGAGCCAACCTCCTTTTTTCAAATATATCCTTCCCTCTGTACAGATCTTTCTGTAAAAATACAGACCGTCTTCATGACCGTCAAGGGCAAGCCTAGGATCATGAGACTTTACTTCTTCCATAAGTGTGTCAATCTCTTTGGTAGGAATGTACGGTGGGTTGGAAATAAGGATGTCATACTGTCTGCCGTCCTTAAGCTCCTTTGCAGAGAACAGATCACTTTGTAAAAGCTCCGCCCGACCATCCAGCTCCAGCTGCCTTCTGTTCCTCCTTGCTACTTCAAGTGCCTCCAAAGACAGATCCACTCCTGTACCTGTGCTGTCCGGCTTTTCCAGAAGCAGACTGAATAAAATACATCCGGACCCGGTACACATATCAAGAATCTGCAGATCCTTCCGGCCTTGCATAGCTTCCAGTGCTGTCTCTACCAGCACCTCTGTATCCTGCCTGGGTACCAGCACATGCTGATCCACATAAAATTCATATCCCATGAAAAAAGCCTGATGAGTCAGATGCTGTAATGGAATATGGCTGCTTCTTTTGCGGATCAGTTCCTGATACCGGATTGCTTCCTTTGAATCTGCCATTTCATCTGAATGTGCAAAATACCAGGCTCTGTTTTTACCGGTCACGTATTCCAGAAGGAGCCAGGCATCCAGCCCGGCTTCTGTGATTCCGGATCCCTCCAGGATCTTTTTCCCATTTTTCAGTAATTCTTCAAAAGAACTCATGATTCTTTCTCTTCTGCCAAAGGTACATCCAGGCCAAACTCTTCTTTCAGATATGCTCTCCAGTCAAATACAGCTTCTACTGCCTTAATGGCAACCTCTGCCATATCTGCGGTAGGCTCCTTGGTTGTAAATTTCTGCATGGCCAGTCCCGGCTTGCTCATGATCTCTGCAAACTTGCTGTCTGTACGTCCTGCCCACTGGATGATTTCAAAGGAAACGCCTGCAACAATAGGCACCATCAGAAGACGTCCAAACAGGCGCATCCAGTAACCTGGTACCAACACAAAAATAAAGTGCAGGAAAATACTTACCAGCATAACCAGAAACAAAAAGCTGGTGCCGCACCTTCTGTGCAGTCTGGAGCTTTTCAGTACATTCTCTACTGTAAGGGGAAGCCCATGCTCCACACAGTTGATACATTTGTGTTCAGCTCCGTGATACATAAAGGTTCTCTGGATATCCTTCATCCTGGAGATCAGGAGCATATAGCCCATAAACAATGCCATCTTTACAAAAGCTTCTGCAATGGTTACAAGCACTTCCGATGCCCCTACCTTACGGATCAGGCTGGCAAGTGCATAAGGCAGAAGCATAAATGCAGCCACTGAAATCACCACAGATACCGCTACAGTTCCGTAAAGAAGCCAACGAAACTGCTTATCCTCTTTTACTTTCTTAGCTTCCAGTTCTTCTGCTGTCAGCTGCTGATTCTTCTTTGCCTCTTCCTCGTCTTCCTCATCTCCTGCAATCTCAGCTGAAAACATCAGGCACTTGGTACCTATCACCAGAGACTCCACAAAGCTGACAACTCCACGGATGATAGGTTTTTTCCAGAGCTTCCCGTTACCGAAAATGCATTTGTAATCCTCAACCTTTAATTCGATTTCTTTATCCGGCCTGCGTACAGCGATGGAATACTTGTCCTTATGACGCATCATGATGCCTTCCATAACTGCCTGGCCGCCAATGTTGGATGATCTCATTATATTATTATATTCTCCCTGTAAATGTAAAATAAGAAGATGCCGGGGCAAAAAGCCCTGACAATAATCCCTGATAAGTCGCCCCCACCCGTGAAACGGGTGGCTCGTAGGATGGCTATAAGCCTTTAATGCTAGGCCAGCGTCTCAAGGCGCTGGCTTTCG
>NZ_JAOQJL010000002.1:0-59415 GCF_025566965.1 Blautia ammoniilytica
TCCAATTTCAGAAAGAGCAAAAGAGATATGGGAATATATTGCTCCCTGATATGGGATTGTTCTGGAGGAATGGAATCATGATATTGACCATGTGCATGTAATGTTTCGCGCACAGCCAAAAACGGAACTCAGTAAATTTATCAATGCATATAAAAGTGCCAGCAGCAGGCTGTTGAAAAAAGAGCATCCGGAAATCCGGGAAAAACTTTGGAAAGAAGCATTCTGGAGCCAGAGTTTCTGCCTTTTGACGGCAGGAGGGGCACCAGTTGAAGTAATCCGCCAATACATCGAAACCCAGGGAGAGAAAAAGTATTGAACATAGCATATCGTTTCCGGATCTATCCAACAGATGAACAGAAGATACTCCTTGGAAAAACATTTGGCTGCTGCCGTTTTCTGTACAATCAGATGCTTAATGATAAGATCCAGGAGTACAAAAAGACAAAGAAGATGTTAAAAAACACACCAGCTATGTATAAAAAGGAGTATCCATTTCTGAAAGAAGTAGATTCGCTGGCACTGGCAAATGTTCAGCTTCATTTGGAGAAAGCATATAAGAACTTTTTCCGTGATCCTAAGACTGGATTTCCACGTTTCAAGTCAAAACATCACTCCCAAAACAGCTACACAACAAATGTGGTCAACGGGAATATCCTGCTGGAAGGCAACCGGATCCGGCTTCCAAAATTAAAATGGATCTCCATGAAAAAACACAGGGAGCCTGCAGAAAACTGCCGCCTGAAATCAGTGACAGTCAGTATGGAGCCGTCCGGAAAGTATTTTGCAAGCCTGCTGTATGAAGGATACAGCTGTGAAAACCAAGCAGCAGATAAGGATTACAGCAATGCCAAAATACTGGGGATTGATTATGCGATGCAGGGGATGGCAGTGTTTTCAGAAGAGATCGAGCATGAAAAAGCAGGATTCTTCAGAAAAAATGAAAAAAGGCTGGCAAGGGAACAGCGTAAACTGTCAAGATGTGTAAAAGGAAGCCACAATTATGTGAGGCAGAAAAAGAAAGTTGCCAGGTGCCATGAAAAAATACGCAGCCAGAGAAGGGATTATCTGCATAAACTGAGCCGCAGGATTACAGACCAGTACGATATAGTTGCGATAGAAGATATTGATATGAAAGCGATGAGCCAGTGTCTGTATTTTGGAAAAAGTGTGCAGGATAATGGATACGGGATGTTCCGGAATATGCTGGATTATAAGCTTTCCTGGAAGGGAAAAGAATTAGTAAAGATAGACCGCTTTTTCCCTTCAAGCAAAAAATGCAGTAAATGCGGAAAGATAAAAAAAGAGCTGAAATTATCCGAAAGAGTTTACCGTTGTACGTGCGGAAATGAGATGGACAGAGATCGAAATGCAGCAATCAACATCCGTGAAGAGGCAAGAAGAATGCTGACAGCATAAAGCGTCCGTATCCGGACAATAAGCAAAAAACAAGAAAATAATGCCCGTATCCGGGCAAAAGAATCGCGGGGCACGCGAGGATAGCTTGTAGATACTTGGCTCAGTAGAGCCATTGAGCAAGAAGCCCCCACTTCAAAACCTGAGATTTAAGTGGTGGGAGCATGTCACGCTGGGTTCCAAAGATCTGACTTCTCTTACAAGCGGATATTGGATGTTACGTTATAACAAGGTTCCCCAAAAAGGCAAAGTGAAAGTTCAGATTCAGACAACGAAGAATTACAAGATTGATTCTATCACTGTTACTTATAGAAACGGTGATAAATATACATCTAAAAAGATTAAGAATGGGGCAAAAGTTTCTCTGAAAAATGCCATGTCATTGTATGTAGATTATCATACTACCGTGAAACCAAAGTATTATCGGAAACCAAGCTCTGATTATGTGGGATATTTCTTTGGCGGAAATGTTGAGAGTCCGCTTTATGAGAGCTTTTCATTAGTTATGATGTAAATATAACCGTTTGACTGTAGTGATACAGGGTATCGTTCGATCATTTGATTTGATGATTGGGCGATGCCCTTTTTTATTGAGCCGGAGACATATGGACGAATACTACGGAATGTGTATAGATACTGGAATATGAATCCACAGGTGATGTTGCAATCAAAAATCCAAATGTGAAAAAGGGTGATATATACTGAGGATGTTCAACAAAGGAGGGATGAAGTTTATCGGCTGATTATTGAAACAATGGAAGAGTTTGGGGACATTTGGACAGTGGAACAGGTGAAGGACGTGTATAGCAAAAAGACCCTGGAAGAAGCTATTGCAGATCGGCAGTCTTCCCATGCAAAGTTTGCAGACATTATCAGAACTGTTATTAACCGATAATCTTACAGTAAGATATGGAATCATTTGAAATTACTACATATATATAGTTTTTTATTTGTTGCAGATGCCTTTCGCCAAGAATTCACCGAAATTAATTGCACAGCTGGTACAATATCTAAGTATTTGCATTGCGTGGATAATATCGACAAAGTGTTTTTCATGTGTTATGATATTCAACGGATAAATGGTTCTTATAGCTGTGAAGATACGGAACAGTTAATTTTTTGATAATAACCGACGGTGGCTTGTAACAGAATTGACTGAAATCGAGGAGAAAATATTATGATTGGTATTATTGATTATGACGCTGGCAACATACGCAGCGTTGAAAAAGCACTGCATTATCTGGGACAGGAAACTGTGGTATCCAGAGATCCGGATACATTATTGAATGCTGATAAAGTGATACTGCCAGGAGTGGGCAGCTTTGGAGATGCAATGGAGAATCTTAACCGTTATGAACTGGTTCCTGTGATCCGACAGATTGTACAGGAGAAGACCCCTTTCCTTGGAATCTGTCTTGGACTTCAGCTTCTATTTGAAAGCAGTGAGGAGACACCGGGGGTGCCAGGTCTTGGGATCCTGAAAGGGAAGATTCTACGTATCCCACCATGTCCGGGACTGAAGATCCCGCACATGGGATGGAATTCCCTTCATCTTCAGCATGAAGGACGGCTTTTTAAAGGAATCCCGGAGGATACATACGTATACTTTGTTCATTCCTATTATCTGCAGGCTGATGAGCCGGAGATTGTAAAGGCTGTAACGGATTACAGTACCTGTATCCATGCTTCTGTAGAGAAGGATAATGTATTTGCATGCCAGTTCCATCCGGAGAAAAGCAGCCGCTTTGGACTGGAGATCCTTAAGAATTTTGCGCAGATTGGAAGGGAGGACTGACGTATGTTTACAAAGAGAATTATTCCCTGTCTGGATGTAAATAAAGGCCGTGTTGTAAAAGGAGTAAATTTTGTAGATCTTCGGGATGCAGGAGATCCGGTGGAGATTGCAAAAGCCTATGATGCGGCAGGAGCAGATGAATTGGTATTTCTTGATATTACAGCCTCCTGTGAGGATCGTGATACAGTGGTAGACATGGTACGTCAGGTAGCAGCAAGCGTATTTATTCCTTTTACTGTAGGAGGCGGTATTCGTACAGTTGAGGATTTTCGGAAGCTTCTTCGGGAAGGCGCAGATAAGATTTCAGTTAATTCCGCTGCCATTGACCGTCCGGAACTGATCCGGGAAGCAGCACAGAAGTTTGGCAGCCAGTGTGTAGTGCTTGCCATAGATGCAAAGCGCCGTCCGGATGGAGGATGGAATATTTATAAGCATGGCGGCAGGCTGGATACAGGGATCGATGCTGTATGGTGGGCAAAAAAAGCTCAGGAACTGGGAGCAGGGGAGATTCTTCTTACCAGCATGGATTGTGATGGTACAAAGGCAGGATACGATATAGAGCTTACAAAAGCTATATCACAGGCCGTATCTATCCCTGTGATTGCATCAGGTGGTGCAGGTACACTGGAGCATTTTTATGATGCTTTAACTGAAGGCGGTGCAGACGCAGCACTTGCTGCTTCGCTGTTCCATTATAAAGAACTGGAGATCCGTCAGGTAAAGGATTATCTGGCAGATCGTGGGATTTCCGTGAGACGGTAAAAAGACAGAAGGAAAAAAGACGAATTAAATAAATAGTTAAATAAACGAATTAAATAAACATGAACAAACTTATAGAAAAAGATTTTTGTGAAAAACTATGAGAGAGAGGTAGGAAAATGGGGGCAATTTCAGGCGCATGGCTGGAAGCACTGAAAGATGAATTTCATCAGCCGTATTATGCTAAACTGTATAAGACTGTAATGAATGAATATCAGACAAGAAAAATATTTCCACCGCCGCAGGATATGTTTAATGCTTTTGACTTTACACCACTGGATCAGGTAAAGGTGGTGATCCTGGGACAGGATCCATATCATAATGATGGTCAGGCCAATGGCCTTTGTTTTTCTGTGCGTAAGGATGTAGATATCCCTCCGTCTCTGGTCAACATTTATAAAGAACTGCACAACGACTGCGGATGCTATATTCCGGATAATGGATGTTTGGAAAAATGGGCCAGACAAGGGGTGTTGCTTTTGAACACAGTACTTACAGTACGCGCTCATCAGGCTAATTCCCACAGAGGGATCGGATGGGAGCAATTTACGGATGCGGTGATCCGTACACTGAATGAGCAGGACAGACCCATTGTGTACCTGTTATGGGGCAGACCTGCACAGACCAAGCAGTCTATGCTTGACAATCCAAAGCAGCTGGTTTTGACTGCTCCCCATCCCAGTCCTCTGTCTGCATCCAGAGGCTTTTTCGGGTGCGGCCATTTCAGCAAGACAAATGAATTTCTTGAGAAAAACGGACTTCCCCCCATTGACTGGCAGATCGAGAACGTTTCTGCCGGGGAATAAATTTAAAGGAATATAGATACTATGGGTAAAAAGAACGATAATACACTTGTAAAAAATGCATCTTTTCTGATGGTGGCAGCGCTGATCTCCAAGATTATTGGAATGCTGTATAAAAGCCCTTTGTCCAGTACTCTGGGAAGCAACAGCTATGCAATGTTTTCCTATGCACAGAATATTTATTTTATTCTGCTGATGATTGCATCTTTTAGTATTCCGCAGGCTGTATCAAAGATCATGGCTGAAAAGATCGCATTTAAACGATATAAGGACGCACAGAAGGTTTTTAAATGTGCTTTGATCTATGTATCTCTGGCAGGCGGAGCTGTTGCTCTATTATGTTACTTTGGGGCTCCTATACTGGTACCTGATTCCATGTCCGGTGCTAGACTTCCTCTTCGCATGCTGGCACCTACTATTTTTCTGTCCGGTATTCTTGGCGTATTCAGAGGATATTTTCAGGCCTACCGAAATATGATGCCTACTTCCCTTTCACAGATCATTGAACAGATTTTTGTGGCTGTGATGGCGCTTGCGATGTCAAGAGTTATGATCAGCCATTTCAACGGACAAAGTGATGTGGTTGTTCAGTCCTGGGGAGCTGCAGGTGCTACGATGGGTACAGGTGCAGGTGTGTTTTCTGCACTGATCTTTATGCTTCTTGTTTATCAGCTTAACCGGAGAACGATTAATAAAAGGATTCAGAATGATCATGCTTCCGAAAGCAGCAGCACAGGGGATGTGATGCGGAATATTATCCTTGTGGTAATGCCCATTGTGCTCAGTGCGTTTATTTACAATGTGAACGGAACCATTAACAGTTATATGTATTCTGGTATTGATGGACTGAAGGGATTGGATGACCATACTATTCAGACTATGTATGCAGAGTACAGCTTTTATATGACTTTGATCAATATTCCTCTTACTCTGGCAAGTACAGCACCGACTTCCATGATCCCTGAAGTATCCGCTCATTATGCAATGCGTGATATGAATGGAGCAAGAGAGAAGATTGATAAGGCCACCTGGCTGAGTATGTTTATTTCCATTCCCTGCTCTGTTGGGCTGGCAGTGCTTGCAGGACCTATCACAAGACTTTTGTTCCCAAGGACCAATGGTGTGGCAGGGGAGCTGATGATCCTTGGCGTGATCACCATTATCCTGAATGGCAATTCCAATATTTCCAATGGTGTGCTTCAGGGAATCGGAAAGCCGAATATTCCTATGTTCCATGCAGCTATTGCTCTTGTGGCAGATGTGATCGTGATGGCTGTGCTGATGTTTGTTACAAATCTTGGGGTATATACCATTGTGATCGCAATGATCGTGTATGCCATTGTAATGTGTATTTTAAATGAACGGGCGATGAAGCAGTACATGGGTTATAAGAATCCATGGAGAAAAGCCTATCTGTATCCGCTGCTGGCAAGCGTACCGATGGCAGTTGCAGCCGGTGGGGTTTACTATCTGGTATATGCAGTAGTTCATTCTAATGTGATCAGTCTTGGGCTGGGCGTACTTGCAGGTATGGCAGTGTATTTTGTATTCTATCTGAAAGTAAGTCATCCTTCTGATGCAGAGTTTGCCATGATGCCGGGAGGACGTTATCTGAAAAAGATGGCTGTGAAATTCAGACTGGTATAAAAGAAACAAGATAAAGAAAGACAGGTAATAAAGAATAGCAGAAAAAACCAGGAATCACCTGCAGGGCGATTCCTGGTTTTTTGCTTCAGGCTTCTTTATCCTGTTGTTTTTTCAGGTTTTTCTGGGCTGTGGAAAGCATCAGCTTGATACGGTTCAGCTGGTTTACTTCGCTGGCTCCAGGATCATAGTCAATGGCAACAATATTTGCTTCCGGATGTTCCCTACGGATCTCTTTAATAACACCCTTTCCTACAATATGGTTAGGCAGACAGCCGAAAGGCTGGATGCAGACAATATTTGGAACATCACCGTGGATCAACTCCATCATCTCTCCTGTAAGGAACCAGCCTTCACCGGTCTGGTTACCGGCAGAAACGATAGGCTCTGCCATCCGGGCAAGATCACGGATATCTGCGGTAGGATGGAAGTGCCGGCTCTGGGCAAGGGCTTCATTAGCGGCTTTACGCATCCAGTCGATAGCCTTTATTCCTACATTGCCCCAGAAAGCTTTGGATTTCTTAAAGCCAAGGTTGTCTGCTTTGAAATTCTGGTTATAGAAGCAGTAGCTCATAAAGTCGATCAGATCCGGAACAACCGGCTCCGCACCTTCAGACTCCAGAAGGTCTGCCAGATGATTATTGGCAGCAGGAAGGAATTTGACCAGGATCTCGCCTACAATACCTACTCTTGGTTTCTTTTCATCACTGATTGGGATGGTATCAAAATCATGAACCATTTCCCTGCACATTTTCTTGAACTGACTGTGACTTAAAGAACTTCCGGATACAAAGGCAATCACTCTCTGCTCCCAGATTTTGTGCTTTCTGTTTACGATTCCCTTTTCAAGCTCATATGGACGCATTCTGTAAATGCATTTCATCAGGATATCACCAAATACAGCTGCATAAACGACGGCTTTTACAAGGGGATATGTAAGCTTAAAGCCAGGATTGCTTTCCAGACCACTTAAGTTCAGGGAAATAACAGGAATCTGTTCCATGCCGGCTTTTTTCAGTGCCCTGCGGATGAAGGCAATGTAATTGGAAGCACGGCAGCCACCACCGGTCTGAGTCATGACTACGGCTGTTTTATTCAGGTCATATTTACCGGAAAGAAGGGCATCCATGATCTGGCCTACTACGATCAGGGAAGGGTAGCAGGCATCATTATTTACATATTTCAGGCCTACATCTACAGCATGCTTATTGTCATTCGGAAGGATCTCCAGATGATAGCCGTTAGCATTAAAGGCAGCCTGAAGAAGTGAAAAATGTACCGGTGACATCTGCGGGCAAAGAATGGTGTAATCCTTGCGCATTTCTTTTGTAAATACTACCTTTTCGATAGAGGAAGGCTGAATCTGGCGAGGTTTTTTCTGTGCATCCTTTGCACGAAGTGCTGCCAGAAGAGAGCGGACACGGATCCTTGCTGCTCCCAGATTATTGACCTCATCAATCTTCAGACAAGTGTAGATCTTGTCACTCTTATCAAGAATCTCATATACTTCATCAGTGGTAACTGCATCCAGTCCGCACCCAAAGGAATTCAGCTGGATCAGATCCAGGTCATCTCTTGTCTTAACAAAGTTGGCAGCTGCATACAGGCGTGAGTGATACATCCACTGGTCGTTCACACGGATAGGACGTTCTACAGGAACCAGGTGGGATACAGAGTCTTCTGTCAGTACAGCTACACCATAGCTGTTGATCAGATCCGGGATGCCATGGTGGATCTCCGGGTCGATATGGTATGGACGGCCTGCAAGAACGATGCCTCTGTGGCCTGTTTCTTCCATATATTTCAGTGTTTCTTCCCCTTTGCGGCGTACATCTTCACGGACAGCAGCCATTTCCGCCCAGGCTGCATGGGCTGCGGCTTTTATTTCATTTGCAGGAATATCCTTGAAGATTTCTGTCAGACGTTTGGCAACGATCTCTTCAGAGGTCAGAGAAAGGAACGGATTCATGAACTTAATGGAAGGATCATGAAGCTCATCCACATTGTTTTTGATATTTTCTGCGTAAGAGGTAACGATGGGACAGTTGTAGTGGTTGACCGCATCCGGGAATTCGTTCCTCTCGTAGGGGATACATGGGTAGAAAATGAATTTTACGCCATTTTTCAGTAACCAGCTTACGTGACCATGAGCTAACTTGGCTGGATAGCATTCTGATTCACTAGGGATAGATTCGATACCAAGCTCATAAATCTTACGCGTGGAAGTTGGAGAAAGCACTACCTGGTACTTCAGCTGTGTAAAGAAAGTAAACCAGAAAGGATAATTCTCAAACATATTCAGCACACGGGGAATACCTACCTGGCCACGCTCTGCCTTGTCTGCAGATAATGGCGCATAGGAAAAGATCCGTTTGTATTTATATTCATAAAGGTTTGGAATGTGGTCCTTGTTCTTTTCTTTGCCGATACCACGTTCACAGCGGTTGCCGCTAACGAACTGACGGCCACCACTGAATTTGTTGATAGTAAGTCGGCAGTTGTTGGTACACCCATGGCAGTTAGCCATAGCTGTAGTATATTTTAATTCGTTGATTTTCTGGATGGAAAGCATGGTGGTTTCTTTGCCTTCCTGATAACGTTCCCTGGCAATAAGGGCAGCACCAAAGGCACCCATAATACCAGCGATATCCGGTCGGATAGCTTCACAGTCTGCAATACGTTCAAAGCTGCGAAGTACTGCATCGTTATAGAAGGTACCTCCCTGTACTACGATATGGCGTCCAAGCTCTGTTGCATCGGAAACTTTGATAACCTTATAAAGGGCGTTTTTGATAACAGAGTAGGCAAGACCTGCGGAAATATCAGCAACAGATGCCCCTTCCTTCTGAGCCTGTTTTACTTTTGAATTCATGAAAACAGTACATCTTGTACCAAGGTCAATGGGATGTTCTGCAAAAAGAGCGGCTTTTGCAAAATCCTGTACAGAATAGTTTAGGGATTTGGCAAAGGTTTCAATAAAAGAGCCGCAGCCTGAGGAGCATGCTTCATTCAACTGTACGCTGTCCACAGTATGGTTGCGGATCTTGATACATTTCATGTCCTGCCCACCGATATCCAGGATACAGTCAACATCTGGATCAAAGAAAGCAGCTGCATAATAATGGGAAACAGTTTCTACTTCACCTTCATCCAGGATCAGGGCTGCCTTAATAAGTGCTTCACCATAACCGGTGGAGCAGGAGTAGGCAATGTGTGCATCCTTTGGCAAAAGAGAATAAATCTCCTGGATAGAGCGTATGGCTGTTTTTAACGGGCTGCCGTTATTATTGCTGTAGAAAGAATAAAGAAGGGTGCCATCCTCGCCTACAAGTGCAGTCTTAGTGGTGGTAGATCCTGCATCAATGCCCAGGTAACAATTGCCTTTGTAAGAGGACAGATCGCTTTTTTTGACCTGATAAGCACTTTGACGCTGATTGAAGGTATCATAGTCATCCTGTGTGGCAAAAAGAGGCTCCATACGTTCTACCTCAAAGTCCATATGTATGGATCCGTGGAGCCGGTCCTTTAACTGGGTAAGAGATACGGAAGTCTCTTCCTTTGCATTCATGGCAGATCCCATGGCTGCGAAAAGGTGGGAGTTCTCAGGCAGGATGGCATGTTCATCATCCAGCTTCAGAGTACGGATAAAGGCCGCCCGCAGTTCGGAAAGAAAGTGGAGAGGGCCGCCAAGGAAAGCTACATGTCCACGGATCGGCTTTCCGCAGGCCAGGCCGGAAATGGTCTGGTTTACCACTGCCTGAAAAATGGAAGCAGAAAGGTCTTCTTTGGTAGCGCCTTCGTTGATCAGCGGCTGGATGTCTGTTTTTGCAAAAACTCCGCATCTGGCAGCGATAGGATAGAGGGCTTTGTAATTCTTAGCATATTCATTCAGGCCTGTAGCATCTGTCTGCAGAAGGGAAGCCATTTGGTCAATAAAGGAGCCTGTACCTCCTGCACAGATCCCGTTCATACGCTGTTCAATATTGCCACCTTCAAAATAAATGATCTTGGCATCCTCGCCGCCAAGCTCAATGGCAACATCTGTCTGAGGCGCAATCTTCTGAAGAGCAGTGGAAACTGCAATGACCTCCTGGACAAATGGAATCTCCAGATGGTTGGCCAGTGTGAGACCGCCGGAACCAGTGATCACCGGATGGAGAGTCAGCTCTCCAAGTTTGTCATAAGCCTTCTGTAAAAGGTCTGCAAGTGTTTCCTGGATATTGGCAAAATGACGTTCATAATCTGCAAACAACAAGGTTTCGTTTTCATCAAGGATCGCAATCTTGACAGTGGTAGATCCAATGTCAATTCCCAAGGTGTATTTACTCATAAAATTAATATAAGCCTCCTCGTTTTTCGTAAAAAATATCAAAGGCTGATGAACGGGATATCCCTCATCAGCGGAATCTGTGTGATCATACGTTTGCTTTGTAAAAATGCGTTTCATATTATTATACGATATGGGTAAAAAATACGCAACGGACAACTTTCACAAAAACAGTGGCAGGGAAAGGTGGAAATATGGTAATGGAAATCATGGATCAGCAAAGAATTTTTAAAAGTTTTCCAAAGGAAAAAGCAGGGTGCTGGTCCAAAAGTTCTTCCATTTTGTTCAGGTTTGGGTCTGAATGCTCCAGTTCTCTGGAAAAAAGATAACAAATCCGGATCTGATCCTTAAGAGCAAGGGGCTGCCTGGATTTCTGGTACATACCTACACTTAAGTCCTGGATCATCAGAGTACATACAAGGGCAAGCTTTACTTTGGCAAAAATCTGGTCATCGTATACTGCACCACAAAAATAGGTATATAGCCAGTAAAGTACCAGCTGTTCAGCCTGGATCTGCCATTTTGGCATGGTTTTCTTAAAATCCTTATATAATTGCAGGATTTCCTGGTCATTGTATTTTGTATGAAAGATCAGGTTTTCTTTTAAAAAGCTGTGCCAGGAAGGTGACAGAACTTCCATTTCAGGTATCAGAATGTTCCAGAAATCACGGATCAGTTCCGGGGTGGATTTGCTATCGTCTGACCACTGTTTAACTTTTTCCAGAAAATCCGGATCGGTTCCGGTTTGGATATGTTTTCTGCGTATGCCTTCCCAGCGGTACAATTCATTTCTGTCAAGGCATAGCTGAAAATCATGTCCCATGGCCAGAAGCTTCAGAAGGCGGGCATTCAAAGATATACTTCTGTCCTGCAAAATGGATAACATCTGCTCACGGGTATCCATCAGCTCAGTAAAGAGAAGATAATCAAAAGAATCATAAGTTTCTTCTGAAGATGGTTTTTCTTTTGTGATAAAGGCTATAGGCTCCTGCCTGGAAAGAAGCAGCCTGGCGGCCTCTGGACAGGAGAGGGAAAGAGATAATTCACGAAGCCCTTCAAATTCTTCGATATGTCTGGGATACTTGCGGCAGGTATCACACAGCATGTGCGGACCCGCTTCGGCGTAAATGTCACACAGGTTTTCTTCATTTAAAAAAGCACATCTGTGATGGTATTGGCGGAAGACCTGTTCGTTCCAGTTAATATCATTTTTCAACCGGTTTGCGAAGGGACCTTTATGGTGGGAATACCGTTTCAGGCTTTTTTTATCAATCACAATCTGCCATCCGGCACAACAGGTAGCCGGACATTCTCCTGCGATACAGGAAAACTTCTTATAAAAATCAGGTGCTGTAATCTGCATATATCTGACCTCTTTTTTGGTAAATTTTCTGCAGGCTATTATACCTTTTTGAAAGGCCAGGTGCAAGCAATTACAGAACAGGCTGGAGGAAAATAAGTAATTCTTGTTTTTTTTATGTATTCAGGATATAATTGCCAGATAGGCGGGACTTTTGTCCCTAACAATATTAGGAAAAAGGGAGCAGCATATGGCTGAATACAAAATCTTAAAAACAGAAGGCCGGGCTAAGAGAGCAGAATTTAAAACTGTTCATGGTACCATCCAGACGCCGGTCTTTATGAATGTAGGTACGGTAGGGGCGATCAAAGGGGCTGTATCCACCATGGACCTGAAAGAGATCGGCACACAGGTAGAGCTGTCCAATACTTATCACCTTCATGTACGTACAGGAGACAAGCTGATCAAAGAATTTGGAGGCCTTCATAAGTTTATGGTCTGGGATCGGCCTATCCTTACAGACTCCGGTGGATTCCAGGTGTTTTCCCTGGCAGGACTGCGTAAGATCAAAGAAGAAGGGGTATATTTCCAGTCTCATATTGACGGACATAAGATTTTTATGGGACCTGAAGAAAGCATGCAGATCCAGTCCAATCTGGGGTCTACTATTGCCATGGCCTTTGACGAGTGTCCAAGCAGCGTAGCAGACAGAGGTTATGTACAGCGTTCTGTAGACCGGACCACCAGATGGCTTGCAAGATGCAAAGAAGAAATGCAGCGTTTGAACAGTCTTGAGGACACGATCAATAAAGAACAGCTGTTATTTGGTATCAACCAGGGTGCTATTTATGAAGATATCCGTAAGAATCATGCAGATGCCATTTCACAGATGAATCTGGACGGTTATGCAGTAGGCGGACTGGCCGTAGGAGAAACCCATGAGCAGATGTATCATATTCTGGACGAAGTGGTTCCCCATCTTCCACAGGATAAGCCTACTTATCTTATGGGCGTAGGAACGCCTGCCAATATCCTGGAGGGCGTGGAAAGAGGCATTGATTTCTTTGACTGTGTATATCCCAGCAGGAACGGCCGTCATGGTCATGTATATACCAACCATGGCAAGATGAATATGTTTAATTCAAAATACGAGATGGATCCACGGCCAATTGAAGAAGGATGTCAGTGTCCGGCCTGCCGTCATTACAGCAGAGCTTATATCCGCCATCTTCTGAAAGCAAAAGAGATGCTTGGCATGCGGCTTTGCGTACTGCACAATCTTTATTTTTATAACCATCTCATGGAAGAAATCAGGGACGCACTGGATGCCGGAAACTTTGCAGAATATAAGAAAATGCGTCTGGAAGGCTTTGAAGAGGGCAGGATCAACAGTAAAAGAGGATGATTTAGTTATTTTTAAAGGATGATTTAGTTATATTAAAAAAATAACTTGATGAAATTATGTATTTTGTGTATGATATACTTTAGGCTTCGGTATGAATAAAGAAGAAGCAGGGTGCCGGGGTTTGGGACCCGTTATAACAAACGCACAGGAGGTATTTTTAAATGGACCAGAGCAGTGGAATGGGACTTGGTTTTACTATCGTATGGCTGGTAGTCCTTTTCGGAATTATGTATTTTCTGATGGTAAGACCACAGAAAAAGGAGCAGAAGAGAATCCAGGCTATGCTCAATGACATGGCAGTAGGAGACAGTGTGGTAACAACTGGTGGCTTTTATGGCGTGATCATTGATATGACAGACGAGGATGTGATCGTAGAATTCGGTAATAACAAGAACTGTCGTATTCCAATGAGAAAGCAGGCTATTGCAGAGGTTGAAAAGGCCGAGCAGGCAGAATAAGTATGAAATTAGAAGGCGGCAGCTCCTGGTGAGTCTGTCGCCTTTTGTTCTGCAACACTCTGTTGTGTTTTAGATCTTTGAGTCTGTTGACTTTTACACTTTAACAGTCTGTTGTCTTTTATGCTTTAATAGGTTGAAATCTGTTGAAAAGTGCGTTATTATAATGACAATTACCTGTCCAAGGCAGGAGAGTAAGAGAGGAAATTATTATGGATTATAACATTTCGCTGATTCCGGGAGATGGGATAGGACCGGAAATCGTCTCTGAGGCAAGAAAAGTTCTGGACAAAGTATGCGAAGTTTACGGACATACTTTTTCGTATTCCAAGGTGCTTCTTGGGGGAGCATCCATTGATGTACATGGTGTGCCTCTTACAGAAGAAGCCATTGCAACAGCAAAAGCATCAGATGCAGTACTTATGGGTTCTATTGGCGGAGATGCAAAAACATCACCCTGGTACAAACTCGAACCATCCAAACGGCCGGAGGCCGGACTTCTGGCTATCCGTAAGGCACTGAATCTGTTTGCCAATTTAAGACCTGCATATCTTTACAATGAATTGAAAGATGCCTGCCCGCTTAAAGAGCAGATCATCGGGGACGGATTTGATATGATCATTGTAAGGGAACTGACAGGAGGCCTTTATTTCGGAGCAAGAAAAACTACCGAAGAAAATGGGGTAAAGACAGCAGTAGATACTCTTTCCTACAATGAAAATGAGATCCGCAGGATTGCTATCAAAGCTTTTGATATTGCTATGAAACGCCGCAAAAAAGTAACAAGCGTAGATAAGGCAAATGTACTGGATTCTTCCAGATTGTGGAGAAGTGTTGTGGAGGAGGTTGCCAGGGATTATCCGGAGGTAACGCTGGAGCATATGCTGGTAGACAACTGTGCAATGCAGCTGGTACGTGATCCTAAGCAGTTTGATGTGATTCTTACAGAGAATATGTTTGGAGATATCCTTTCAGATGAAGCCAGTATGGTGACAGGCTCGATCGGAATGCTTTCTTCAGCCAGCTTAAATGAGACAAAGTTTGGTCTTTATGAGCCCAGCCATGGTTCAGCACCTGACATTGCAGGCCAAAATAAAGCCAATCCTATTGCAACGATCCTGTCTGCAGCTATGATGCTGCGCTATTCCCTGGATCTGGACAAAGAAGCAGATGCAGTAGAGGCGGCAGTACAGAAGGTACTTACAGACGGATATCGTACAGGAGATATTATGTCAAAGGGCTGTACCCTTGTTGGAACAAAAGAAATGGGCAACCTGATCGCAAAAGAGATCTGGTGATTCGTTAAGATAAAGGAGAGAACAGATATGAGAAGCAATGCAGTAAAGAAGGGGTCCCAGCAGGCACCTCACCGTTCACTGTTTAATGCACTTGGAATGACTAAGGAAGAAATGGAAAGACCATTGGTAGGTATTGTTAGTTCCTACAATGAGATCGTTCCGGGACATATGAATCTTGATAAGATCGTAGCTGCTGTAAAGCAGGGAGTAGCAATGGCTGGCGGTACACCGGTTGTTTTCCCGGCAATTGCTGTCTGTGATGGGATTGCTATGGGACATATAGGGATGAAATATTCCCTTGTGACAAGGGACCTGATCGCAGATTCTACAGAGTCCATGGCCCTTGCACATCAGTTTGATGCACTGGTTATGGTGCCTAACTGCGATAAGAATGTACCGGGACTTCTCATGGCAGCAGCCAGGATCAATGTTCCTACTGTATTTGTCAGCGGAGGGCCTATGCTGGCCGGTCATATCAATGGACACAAAACAAGCCTTTCCAGCATGTTTGAGGCTGTAGGTGCATATGCAGCAGGCAAGCTGGACGAGGAAGGCCTTACAGAATATGAGAACAAAACATGTCCTACCTGTGGTTCCTGTTCCGGTATGTATACTGCCAACAGCATGAACTGCCTGACAGAGGTTCTTGGCATGGGACTTAAGGGCAACGGTACGATCCCTGCTGTATATTCTGAGCGTATCCGTCTTGCAAAGCATGCTGGTATGCAGGTTATGGAAATGTACAGGAAAAATATCCGCCCCAGAGATATTATGACAAAAGAGGCATTACTGAATGCTTTGACTGTAGATATGGCACTGGGATGCTCTACAAACAGCATGCTGCATCTGCCAGCTATTGCCCATGAGATTGGTTGGGATTTTGATATCAGTTTTGCAAATGAGATCAGTGAAAAAACACCAAACCTGTGCCATCTGGCTCCTGCAGGTCCCACCTATATGGAAGACCTGAATGAAGCTGGCGGCGTATATGCTGTGATGAACGAACTGAATAAAAAAGGACTTCTCCACACAGAATGTATGACTGTTACAGGAAAGACGGTAGGGGAAAATATTAAGGACTGCATCAATCTGAATCCGCAGGTGATCCGCCCAATTGACAATCCTTACAGTCAGACCGGAGGACTTGCTGTACTAAAGGGAAATCTTGCACCGGATGGCAGTGTTGTAAAGCGTTCTGCAGTTGCACCCGAGATGATGGTACACGAAGGTCCGGCAAGAGTATTTGACTGTGAAGAAGATGCTATTGTTGCTATCAAAGGCGGAAAGATCAATGCAGGTGATGTGGTTGTGATCCGTTATGAAGGACCAAAAGGCGGTCCGGGCATGCGTGAGATGCTGAATCCTACTTCTGCAATTGCAGGTATGGGACTTGGCTCATCTGTAGCACTTATTACAGACGGACGGTTCAGCGGTGCGTCAAGAGGTGCATCTATTGGACATGTATCACCGGAAGCAGCAGTAGGCGGACCGATTGCTCTTGTAGAAGAGGGTGATATGATCTCCATCAATATTCCGGAGCTTTCCCTGAGTCTGAAAGTATCAGAGGAGGAACTGGAAGCAAGAAAAGCAAAATGGCAGCCAAGAGAGCCAAAGGTTACAACCGGATATCTTGCAAGATATGCAGCAATGGTAACATCCGGCAACAGAGGAGCCATTCTGGAAGTGCCAAAGGCAAAATAAAAGAAATACGATAAGGCAGCAGGAGGAACAAACATGCAGCTTACAGGTGCTGAGATCATTATAGAATGTCTTTTGGAACAGGGTGTGGACACTGTGTTCGGTTATCCGGGCGGAGCCATCCTGAATGTATATGACGCCTTGTACAAATATAGCCATAAGATCAGACACGTACTTACCTCCCATGAGCAGGGAGCGTCCCATGCAGCAGATGGTTATGCCCGTGCTACCGGCAAGGTAGGTGTATGCCTGGCTACATCCGGACCAGGAGCTACCAATCTTGTGACAGGTATTGCAACTGCGCAGATGGATTCTGTGCCGGTGGTAGCCATTACATGCAACGTAGGGACAGCCCTCCTTGGAAAGGATTCTTTCCAGGAGGTGGATATAGCCGGGATTGTTATGCCGGTAACAAAACACAGCTACATTGTCAAAGATGTGACAAAACTTGCGGATACCATCCGTAAAGCTTTTGTGATTGCAGGCAGCGGGCGTCCGGGACCTGTCCTTGTGGACGTTCCAAAGGATGTAACAGCAGCATCCTGCGAATATATCCAGCATAAGATTACAAAACCGGAACCAGTGACAGATACCATTCGTAAAGAGGATGTAGAGCAGGCCGTTCAGATGATCAGCCAGTCTAAGAAGCCATTTCTCTTTGTTGGCGGCGGTGCTGTGATCTCTGATGCATGGCAGGAAGTAAGAGAGCTTGCCCACAGGATCCAGGCACCTGTATGCGATAGTCTGATGGGAAAGGGTGCTTTTTCAGGCGAGGACGATCTTTACACAGGACCAGTTGGAATGCATGGTACCAAAACATCCAATTATGCTATGTGTGAATGCGATCTTTTGATTGCTCTTGGCACAAGATTCAGTGATCGTGTAACCGGAAATACACAGACCTTTGCACCAAATGCAAAGATCCTTCAGATCGATATTGATGCAGCAGAGATCAACAAGAATGTTCAGGTGGATGCCTGTGTAACAGGAGACCTGAAAATGGTTCTTAAGCAGATCCTTGAAAAGCAGGAAAAAATGGATCATTCCCAGTGGGTGGCACATATCATGGAAATGAAAGAAAAGTATCCGCTGAATTATGATCATACCCAGCTGACAGGCCCTTATGTGATTCAGAAGCTTTATGAGCTGACTGGTGGAGATGCAATTATTTCTACTGATGTTGGACAGCATCAGATGTGGGCAGCACAATATTTCAAATTTAAAGAGCCAAGGACATTCCTTACATCCGGAGGCCTTGGGACTATGGGCTATGGTCTTGGGGCAGCCATTGGTGCCCGTATGGGATGTCCGGATAAAACTGTTGTGAATATTGCGGGAGATGGATGCTTCCGCATGAATATGAATGAGATTGCCACAGCTGTACGGTGCAAAAAGCCACTGGTACAGATTGTGTTAAATAACCATGTTCTTGGAATGGTGCGCCAGTGGCAGACACTGTTTTATGGACAAAGATATTCCCAGACTATTCTGGATGATGCGGTGGATTTCGTAAAGCTTTCAGAAGCAATGGGGGCAAAGGCAATCAGGGTTACCAGAACAGAAGAAGTGGAACCGGCACTTAAAGAAGCTCTTTCCAGCAAGGGAACAGTGGTTCTTGACTGCTGGATCGACCAGAATTTAAGTGTATATCCAATGGTTCCCGCAGGTGCAAGTCTGGATGATGTATTTGACGAGGAGGATATGAAAGAAAATGAGCAGAGTATTTAATTTTTCAGCTGGTCCGGCAGTTCTTCCGGAAGAGGTTCTGAAAGAAGTTGCTGATGAGATGTTAGACTATAATGGAACCGGCATGTCCGTTATGGAAATGAGTCACAGGAGTGCTGCCTTTCAGGAGATCATTGATACAGCAGAAAAAGACTTACGGGATTTGATGAATATTCCTGATAATTATAAGGTGCTGTTTCTTCAGGGAGGTGCTTCCCAGCAGTTTGCCATGATTCCTATGAACCTGATGAAAAACAAAGTAGCAGATTATATTGTTACAGGACAGTGGGCTAAAAAAGCATATCAGGAAGCACAGAAATATGGAAAGGCCAATAAGATTGCATCTTCCGAGGATAAAACCTTTTCCTACATCCCGGATTGCAGTGATCTTCCTATCAGCCCGGATGCAGATTATGTATATATTTGCGAAAACAATACCATCTATGGAACAAAATACAAAAAGCTTCCAAATACAAAAGGGAAAACACTGGTGGCAGATGTTTCCTCCTGCTTCTTGTCAGAGCCGGTAGATGTAAGCAAATACGGACTGATCTATGGTGGTGTACAGAAAAATATCGGACCTGCAGGCATGGTGATCGTGATCATCCGTGAGGATCTGATCTCAGAGGATGTACTTCCGGGAACACCTACCATGCTTACATACAAAACACATGCAGACGCAGGCTCTTTATATAATACTCCTAATGCTTACTGCATTTATGTATGCGGAAAAGTATTCAAATGGTTGAAATCCATGGGCGGACTTGAGGAAATGAAGAGACGTAACGAGGAAAAAGCAAAGATCCTTTATGACTTCCTTGACAGCAGTTCTCTGTTTAAAGGCACAGTTGTGCCAGAGGACCGTTCCCTTATGAATGTTCCTTTTGTTACCGGAGATAAGGAAATGGATGCAAAATTTGTAAAAGAGGCTACAGCCGCAGGCCTGGTAAACTTAAAAGGCCACAGAACCGTAGGCGGTATGCGTGCCAGCATTTATAATGCAATGCCTAAGGCTGGGGTAGAGGCTCTGGTTGCGTTCATGAAGAAGTTTGAGGAGGAAAATAAATAATGTATCAGTTTCATTGTTTGAATCCGATTGCCAGTAAAGGTCTGGATATTTTTGATGAGAATTACCGTAAATCCGATACAATGGAGGACTGCAATGCAATTCTGGTCCGCAGTGCCAAAATGCATGATATGCAGCTTCCTTCCACAGTTTCCGTGATCGCAAGAGCCGGAGCCGGAGTTAATAATATCCCGGTAAAGGAATGTGCAGAAAAAGGAATCGTTGTTTTCAATACACCAGGCGCCAATGCAAACGGTGTAAAAGAACTGGTTCTGGCAGGTATGCTGCTTGCATCCCGTGACATTGTAGGCGGTATTGAGTGGGTTCAGAAGGAAAAAGATAAAGAAGATATTGATAAGCTGGCTGAGAAGCAGAAAAAACAGTTTGCAGGCTGTGAGATCATGGGCAAAAAGCTGGGTATCATAGGACTTGGAGCGATTGGCAGCATGGTTGCAAATGCAGCCACAGGTCTTGGCATGGAGGTTTATGGATATGATCCTTATCTGTCTATTGATGCAGCTTGGAATCTGTCCAGAACCATTCATCACAGCAAAACACTGGATGAGATCTACAGCCAGTGTGATTATATTACCATTCATGTTCCACTTCTGGATGCAACTACCAGAATGATCAACCAGGAAGCACTTGCAAAGATGAAAGACGGAGTTGTAATCCTGAACTTTGCAAGAGACCTGTTAGTAGATGAGGATGCACTGATCGCAGCTCTTGACAGTGGAAAAGTAAAGAAATATGTGACAGACTTTGCAAATCATACAGTAGCAGGCCACGAAGGCATCCTGGTTACTCCTCACCTGGGAGCTTCCACAGAGGAGTCCGAGGAGAACTGTGCAGTGATGGCAGTGAAGGAAGTGCGTGATTTCCTTGAAAACGGAAACATCAAAAACTCTGTGAACTTCCCCAATTGTGATATGGGCACCTGTGTGGCAGTTGGCAGAATTGCGATTACCCATAAAAATATCCCAAATATGATCAGTCAGGTAACTAAGATCCTTGGAAGTGAAGGATTGAATATTGCAGATATGACCAATAAGAGCAAAGGTGAGTATGCATACACTCTCATCGATCTGGAAAGTGCAGCTTCCCAGGAATCACTGGAAGCACTGGAAAGTATTGAAGGTGTTTCAAAAGTAAGGGTTGTAAAATAATCCATGAATACAAAAGAATGCAGATCCCGGATAGTAGATGAATTTATTGAACTCACTCAGATTGATGCAGTCAGCTACCGGGAAAGAAAAATCGCAGATGTACTGAAAGAAAAGCTGCTGCAGCTTGGGTTTGAAGTACAGGAGGATCAGGCCGGTACTGCTTATGGAAGCAGTACCGGGAATTTATATGGATTTTTAAAGGGGAGTCTGCCTGGTGGGGCGATTCTCTTTTGTGCGCACATGGATACTGTGGAACCAGGACTTGGAAAGCATGCTGTATTTCATGAGAATGGCAAGATCACTTCTTCCGGAGACACCATTCTGGGGGCAGATGATGTATGCGGACTTGTGGAGATCCTGGAAGCTGTGCGGATCCTTAAGGAAAAACAGATTCCTCACAGGGATATAGAGGTGGTTTTTCCTATTGCTGAAGAGGTATTCATTAAGGGAACCGATCAGCTTGATTTTACAAAGTTAAGGGCAAAAGAGGCTTATGTGCTGGATTTAAGTGGTGCCCCTGGATCAGCAGCCCTGCGTGCCCCTTCCCTTATTTCTTTTTCTGTTACAGTAAAGGGAAAAGCAGCACATGCAGGTTTTAATCCAGAAAAAGGAATACATGCCATTCAGATCATGAGCCAGGTGATCGCTGGTCTTCCTATGGGACATGTTGGAGATGATACCACTTTTAACATTGGTACAGTAGCAGGTGGAAAGCTTGTGAATATTGTGCCTGAGGAATGTACCTGTAAAGGGGAGATCCGCAGTTACAGCCATCAAAAAGCCTTGGAATTGTTGGAAAAGATAAGGGCTTCCTTTGAAAAAGCAGTCAGGGAAAAGGGAGGAAGCTTTTCTATGGAGCATGAAGTAAACCTTCATGCTTATGAAACTGACAGAGAAGCGCCGGTTGTGAAACGGTTTGAAAGAGCCTGCGAAAGGCTGTCTCTGCCGTGCACATTGACCGAAACCTTTGGCGGCAGCGACAATAATAATTTTGCTTTACACGGAATTTCGGGGATTGTGATTTCCTGTGGCATGTACCAGTGTCATTCCACTTTGGAATATACGTATGAGAAAGATCTTAAGACGGGTGCTGCACTGGTAGCTGCCCTTGTGTCAGAAAGGGAAACAGAGTTATGAAAACACCTCTTCGTTATCAAATGACTGAATATGATTGCGGGCCAACCACAATGATGAATGCCATCAGCTGTCTTTTTGACAGAGAGGATATTCCGCCGGAAATCGCAAGAAATATTATGCTGTATTGTCTGGATTGTTATGGAGAAGGAGGTGAACCTGGGAAAAGCGGTACCTCTAGGATGGCTATGCTTTTTTTAAGCAATTGGATCTGCCAGTTCGGACGGATCGGGAATCTTTCCATCCGTACCAGATACCTTTCCGGCAGCTGTGTTTATATCGGACCGGAGAGCAGGATCAATGATGCCCTTCACAGAGGAGGGGTAGTAGTATTGCGTTTGTTTTATGAAGTGGAGCATTACGTACTTCTTACAGGAGAAAAAGACGGTCTGATCTATATGTTTGATCCTTATTATGAGGATGAAAATACATATGAAGAGGATGATATCCTGATGGTGGATGATCATCCCTGTGAATATAACCGTTTGGTACCAGCAAAGTACTTTAATTGTCAGGGATGTTCTACCTATGCACTGGGTCCGAAAGCTGACAGGGAGGCAGTTCTTCTTTTTAATTCAGAAACAGAGCTTACACCTGAAAAAACCATTGAATATTTTATTTGATGAATATCAGGACAGGATTTAAAATAAGGGCGTGTGAAAATGAGATACCATTTTCACGCGCCCTTTTGACGGCTATAATTGGAATTTAAAAGCTTAACGGCCTGATGAAGCAATAAATTCCAGCACTTCTTCACGGCTGGGCATCACTCTTAAAGCTCCTTTTTTGGTGGTAATGAGAGATGCTGCTCCGTTGGCAAAGGTAAGCATTTCCGTAAGATTCTCTTCTGTAAGGTCTGTAAGTCCATGATCCAGCACGTAATTCAGCATACTTGCACAGAAAGTATCTCCGGCACCTGTAGTCTCAATGGTGTTCTCCTGAAGGAAAGGAGCCACTTCTACACGAAGGTCTTTGTAATAAACACGGCTGCCTTCCTTGCCAAGGGTGATACATACAAGAGGAATATTGTATTTCTCACGGATCAGGGCTGCACCTTTGTCATAATCGGTAGTGCCAAAAAGAAATTCAACTTCATTATCAGAAATCTTCAGCACATCGCACTTGGTCAGACCATACTCGATCTCACGCTTTGCATCATCCAGGGATTTCCACAGAGGTGGACGCAGGTTAGGGTCAAAAGAAATGATACAGCCAGCTTTTTTTGCAAGATCGATGGCATATCGTGTGGCTTCCCTTACACCTTCATGAGTGGAGGAAAGGGTGCCAAAATGAAAAATACGGGAGTTTGCGATCAGATCACTGGAAATCTCCTCTTTTTTCAACATCATGTCTGCACCTGGATTACGGTAAAAAGAGAAATCCCTGTCTCCATCCGGATAGGTGTGAACAAATGCCAGTGTGGTATGTACTTCTTCATCGGTTATAAGATTATCAGTATTAATGCCAACTTCTTCCACGGCCTTGCGAAGCTGGTCACCAAACATGTCTTTTCCTACTTTTCCAATGAAGGCTGTTTTCTTGCCAAGGCGTTCCAGCATGGCAAGTACATTACAGGGAGCACCACCTGGGTTGGCTTCCAGAAGAGGATTCCCCTGGGGGCTGATGCCGTTTTCTGTGAAATCGATCAGCAGCTCTCCTAAAGATGTTACATCATAAAGTCTGTTTTCCATAAAGGACCTCCTAAGTTCAAAATAGTCAGTTTCAGCCATTTGGGAAACTGTAGTAACTGCTCAATAGAAAGTATCCCACAAGGGTACTGAACAGTTACAAGCTGTAAACAGTGTATCCCAGAGGTGTTTTTTTGTCAAATAAATTCCTTCTTTTTTCTTCCTTTATTTTTAGTGATAAAGATGGTAAAATTATGTACAGAAACAGATTTTCGTGCAGGGAGATATCCCTGTAGAATAATACACAGAAAAGAATACAGCGAAGGAGCGAAAAATATGAACGAGAAAGCATATAGTTATATGGACTGGCCCAGGATCGAGGCGATTGTATATGCAGAGGAGGCATCCCCAAAGGATGTGATGAGTCCAAGACTTACACCGGATGGAATACTTATCCAGGGCTTTTTCCCGGGGGCAGAGGAAGCCGCCGTTCTTGTTGGAAATAAAGAATATCCTATGGAACAAGAGGATGAGGCAGGATATTTTGCTGCAATGATCCTAGGACGGAAGATCCCTGCTTATCAGTTCCGTGTAAAGACAGAGGGAAAAACAGAAGTTTTCTATGATGCGTATGCTTTTCCAGGAATGCTTACAGAAGAGGACGAAAAGGCTTTTGTAGCAGGCGTATATTACAATGCTTATGAGAAATTAGGAGCGCATTCGGTGATAAAGGATGGCATAGAGGGCACCAGCTTTGCGGTATGGGCACCTAATGCTGTGCGTGTCAGCGTAGTAGGAGATTTTAATCACTGGGATGGCCGCAGGCTTCCTATGCACAGGATGCCCATGTCTGGTATTTTTGAATTGTTTGTTCCAGGAGTTCAGCCAGGAGATATCTATAAATATGAGATTCTGGTAAAGGGTAAAGGGACACATTTGAAGGCAGATCCATATGCCAACAGGGCAGAACAGCCAAGAGCCTGCGGATCAGTGGTAGCAAAAGTAGATGATTTTGTATGGAATGATCAGGCATGGATGGCAGACAGAAAGAAATATGCAGATCGTGATCAGCCGGTTTCTATTTATGAGACAAGCCTGACCAAATGGAAAACAGCTGGAGAGCTGGTGGATTTTGTATCAGATCTTGGCTATACCCATGTAGAACTTCATCCGGTTATGGAATATATGGAGGATCAGACAGACGGGTATTCAACCTCTTCCTATTTTGCACCTACTTCCAGGTTTGGCACTCCTGAGGATTTCCAGAAGCTGGTGGATGCTTTGCATCAGAAAGGCATTGGTGTGATCCTGGACTGGACTCCTGCCCAGTTCCCCAGATATGAGGGCGGACTGGAGAATTTTGATGGCACACCTCTTTACGAATTAAAGGATCCTGCTGCAGCAGTCCATCCTATATGGGGCACGCTGCTTTACAATTACGAAAGCCCTATGGTGAAGGATTTCCTGATCTCCAATGCATGCTTCTGGATGGAAGTTTATCATGTGGATGGGCTTCGCCTGGACGATGTGGACGCTATGCTGTATCTGGATTTTGGCCGGAAGGCAGGAGAGTGGCAGCCGAATATGTATGGTTCTAATGAGAACCTGGCTGCAATTGAGTTTCTGAAGCATCTGAATTCTATTACAAGAAAGAGAAATCCGGGTGTGCTGCTTATTGCCCAGGAGGACGGATTATGGCCTGAGCTGACGGACAGTGTGGAGAATGACCATCTTGGATTTGATTATAAATGGAGCGGTGGATGGACAAGGGATTTCCTGTATTATCTGGCTGTACCGCCGGTAGGCAGGAAGAACTGTCATGATCAGCTGACCCTTTCCAGTGTTTATGCATATTCTGAGCATTATATCCTTACTCTTGGCCTGCGGGATGTGGGAGATCTGGAGGACTTTAAGAACCGTTTGCCAGGGTCTGACCAGGAGAAGGAAGCACAGGTCCGAGAGGCATATGCTTACATGATGCTTCATCCGGGATGCAAGATGAATGCTCCGGATCCGGATATGTCATCTGCACTTCAGGCATGCGTCAGGGATCTGAATCAGGTTTATACACAGCATCCTGCTCTGTATCGTATGGACAATGATTATGATGGATTTGAGTGGATCCAGCTGATGAAATATGATGAGAATGTGATCACCTTTATTCGCAAAACTGACAAGCCGGAGGAAACATTGCTGGCTGTATGCAATTTTGCAGGAATCCCATATAAGGATTATCAGACAGGTGTTCCCTTTGCCGGAAAATATAAAGAGATCTTTAACAGTGATGACAAGAAATACGGTGGAGAGGGCAAAACAAATCCTAGGATGAAACGTGCCAAAAAAGAGGAATGTGATGAAAGGGATTATTCTATCAAGCTTACCCTTCCAGCCCTTGGTGTAGTGATCATGACCTGCACGCCTGAAGAAGAAAAGAAGCCTGTGAAAGCAACTCAAGCAAAGAAGGCAGCTGTAAAGAAAACTGCGGTAAAGAAAACTGCGGTAAAGAAAACTGCAACAAAGACTACGGCTGCAAAGAAGACAACAGCAATAAAGAAAAAATTATCATAAGGGATTTATAAGTTAAAATACAGAAGGCATTACAGTTACAGGTTTTGTAATTGTAATGCCTTTTTTTCTGATGCTGTTTTACGATAGCCGGAAGCTATAATGTGAATATATATTTTTAAATGCATATCCAAAAGGAGCAGGAATCTACAGCAGGGTTTCTTAAATGGGGAAGAAGATTTTTCTGGTTTTCACTTTTGATCCTTACAATAGCGGGTGTGTTGCTGTTAAAACCGGAAAATTAATTTAGTGAAAATTCCATATAAACAGGATCATGGTCAGAATAGGAATAGCCTGTATTCAGATCCTCATAAGAGCCCATGGTGATATTATCTGAGAAAATAAACCCATCCAGAGTAACTGTATAGCTGGCATCCGGGTCGTATGGAATGTCCGTGTTTCTGGAAGTGTTCCACAGGTCAGCTTTTTCCTGCTGAGATAAAAGATCCATACCAAAGGTAAAATGCTCCGGCAGTTCTTTTCTTGGGAAAGGGTAGGCCCAGGAATGGTGCTCACTTGTATCGTCCTCTGAGGCTTTCAGGTCATGATTGAAATCCCCGCCGCATAGTACATAATTGCCGGCCTGATATTCTTTTTCCATGTCCTGGCACAGCATCCGGATCTGTCCCTGACGGATCTGGTCGTCGTTTCCATAGGCAGACATGTGCAGGTTGAAGACCACCAGTTCCTTGTCATTGTCTACCGGAACCCTGGAAATGCTGTAGCACCTGTCAAGATCAAAAAATTTCTTAAAGGTTGTAGCAATGGGAAAGCTTCTTCTTAAAGAGGAAGTCACCGGGTATCTGGAAAACAGGGTGATACCGGATCGGCTTTTGCCATGGGGCTGAGTCAGCGGGTAAAAAAGAAAGGGTGAATCATAATTCTGGGCGAACACGGAATAATAATCAGCAAATGTGTCTTTCAGGATATCATATTGGTTTACATGATAGCTTCTTGTAGAATTAAGATCTACTTCCTGGAAGAGGATAAAGTCAGGATTTTGGGATGCAGCAAAATTTCCGGCACCGTTGATGTTTGACTGGACATTTTCTTTGCTTTTAGCCCAGGAGGACTTACCACCATCCATAAAAAAGCTGAAGTCAGGGGAATAAGCTCCAAAGCCAACATTGTAGGTAAGGGCAGAATAGGTCTGGCCTGTGGTCAGAGATGCTGTGTGTGCCTGTTCTGTTGGGGCTTCAACAGCCAGTTCCTGGTTGTCAGGGATCCTGTGGTAGGCTGCGTAAAGGTAGATCACATAAGCCAGAAGAATGACCAGGATCGCAGCCAGGATGCCAAGAGGGATCTTGACCCATTTGGACAGTTTCTTTTTAGAAGCGTGGGGTATTGATGATTTCTTTTTCATAAGGTACCTCGTTGTTTGATTAATTTGGTGGTGAATATTTCATGGTATTGTTAAACAATATGCATGATATTCTGTAATTGGATTATATTGAGAATAAAGAAAAAAGTCAACTGTGTGTGCAAAGCACGGAACAAAGCTTGGAACATTCCGCGTAATCAGGATTTCGGTGCTTTGACATCAAAATTATTTCTGTCCGCTTCCTTATAATAAAAAAACAACTTGACAAACAAGACAAAAGCATTTAAACTAAACAACAGTTTGGGATGAAAGTTATAGTATGCTGGAACACAGCATATTTACTGGAATCCCAGTAATTACAAGAGTTCTAAGAACAACATGCTGGAATAGCTCAGTCGGTAGAGCACTTCACTCGTAATGAAGGGGTCGTGAGTTCGAGTCTCATTTCCAGCTTATAGGAAGATCCTGCGTCGATGATGACGATGCAGGATTTTTTTATAAAACATATTCCCAAAAAGATAAAACTGTGATAGTTTTATGAAAATTACGCAGCATGTGCCGGTTAAGAACAAAAGGCACAGGTTACACATGAGCAGTTACGCCGCAATGAAAGGTGATAAAAGAGATGAATCAGTACGCAGCAGGATATGCTTTTTATTATGACGAGAGAACCGCAGCAAAAGCAGCGGCTTTTTTGCGTACCCTGGAATCTGCAATTGATACATGCCTTAGAAGCACTGGCGTACGTGCAGACTGGATGGAGCAGGACGGACCTGCTCTCGCTTGGCATACAATTAAATATAGATGCAGAAAGTATACGGATACCATAGCTGTTTCATAACTGGCAGCAGGTGCCGTATCTTTTTTTGTCTAAAAAGACTTGTCTGCAAAGATGGACAGCTTACTATATGAGAAAGGAAGAGTTACATGTCAGTTTATTCTCTGGAATTAAAAAATATTACCAAAAGCTTCGGTAAGGACGAAGATGTGTTAAGAGGGATCAGCCTTTCCATTGAAAAAGGTGAGTTTATCACACTGCTTGGAGCATCTGGATGTGGAAAGACTACCACATTAAGGATCATAGCAGGGCTGGAAGCGCCGGATAGCGGAAATGTATATCTGGATGGCAAAGATGTTACAGACCTGGAACCAAACCAGAGAGGTGTAAACACCATTTTCCAGAACTATGCCCTATTTCCTCACATGACTGTAGCAGATAATGTAGGCTATGGACTGAAACTGAAAAAAGTACCAAAGCAGGAAATAAAGAAACGAGTATCAGAAATGCTGGAGCTGGTACAGCTTTCAGGATTTGAAAAACGAAAACCGGATCAGCTTTCCGGCGGGCAGAGACAAAGGGTGGCAATCGCCAGGGCGCTGATCAATAATCCCCAGGTACTGCTTTTGGATGAGCCTTTAGGGGCATTGGATCTGAAGCTTCGTCGGGCTATGCAGACAGAACTGAAGCGTCTTCAGAAAAAGCTGGGTATAACGTTTATCTATATTACCCATGACCAGGAAGAGGCTATTAACATGTCTGACCGGATCGCTGTGATGCGTGAAGGACACTTTGAGCAGATCGGTACACCGGATCAGATCTATAATCATCCCAAAACCAGTTATGTAGCAGATTTTGTAGGAAACGCCAATATCCTAGAAGGGATTTGCCAGGGAATGGAAGGAACACAGGCGGTTCTTCTTACAGGAGAACAGAAACTGCTGGTGGCAGCAGAAGGCATATCCCTGGAAAAAGGCGAAAAGGTTACATTTGCACTTCGCAGCGAAAGTATTCATGTGGATGAAAGCGGTACAGGAAGCCTGACAGCTACTGTGAAAGAAAAGTCTTTTGCTGGCGGTCAGCTGCGTATGCTTTTGGAATTGCCGGATGGCAGTGAGATAACAGCCAGCAGATACGGGATTGATGCAAATGTTAAGATCGGTCAGAAGGTTGGCTGGAGCTTTGAACCTGGAGACGGAGTGATCGTAGACAGGGAGGATCAGGATGAGCAATTATAATACTGAGAAAAAGAAACACAAGGTGAAAAGCCACTCTGTAGGCATGATCCTGCCATTATATATTTTTACCATCCTGTTTGTAGCATGTCCCTTGATCTATATGGTTGCGCTAAGCTTTGCTACACCTGGAGCCGTACATGGGGTAGAATGGATATTTACCCTTGATAATTATAAAAAGATCCTGGAACCGGTATATCTGAATACCTTTGTACAGTCTTTTAAGCTGGCTGTGACAAGTACTCTGATCATTGGACTGGTAGGCTATCCCTTTGGTTATTTTATGGCAAAGCTGCCTGCAGGAAAAAAGAAAAAGGCCATGCTGATCCTGATGCTTCCTTTCTGGGTGAATTCTTTGATCCGTCTGTACGGATGGATCATTATCCTTCAGAAAAAAGGAATTCTGAATTTTGTACTGAAAAAGCTGGGGATCATTGATAAGTCATTAAAGCTGCTGTACAGCTATCCGGCCATTGTAGTAGGTATGGTATACGTGCTTCTTCCTTTTATGATCCTGTCTGTGTATTCCAGTGCAGAAAAGATGGATTGGTCATTGGTAGAGGCAGCCAGAGATCTGGGCGCAGGAAGGATCAAAGCATTCTGGACGATCACCTGGAGGCTTACCCTGCCAGGCCTGTTATCCGGTGTGATCCTTACTTTCGTGCCGTCCATGGGACTGTTCTTTATAGCAGACATTTTGGGTGGAAATAAGATCGTGCTTGTAGGAAGCCTGATCCAGGATCAGATGACAAGAGGGAATAACTGGCCGTTTGCAGCAACACTGGCAGTAGTCATGATGATTCTTACAACTTTGATGATCTGGTTATACCGAAAGCTTACAAATGCAAAGGATTTGGAGGGAGTAGGATGAAAAAGAATTCAAAATTTGCAAATCTTTATCTTGTTATTATATTTTTGCTGATGTATCTGCCTATTGGGGTAGTGATCGTTTTTTCATTTAATGAGGCAAAGCTTCCGGTAAGATTTACCGGATTCTCCCTGAAGTGGTATCAGGAACTGATGGGGGACAGTGCCATGCTTCAGGCGCTGGTGAACAGCCTGATCCTTGGCGCGGCCAGCTGTTTTGTATCTGCATTGATAGGTACATTTGGGGCTGTAGGGCTGTCCAGGCTGCATCTGAAGTCCAAAGGCATTCTGGAATACATTTCCATTTTGCCGCTTATGATCCCTGAGATCATTCTTGGTATGGTCCTGATGGCATTCTTTTACATGCTGAACCTGCCATTTGGCATGCTTACCCTTCTGATCGGCCATACTGTATTTTGCGTGCCTTATATACTAATGGAGGTGAAAGCAAGGCTTGTGGGGATGGATCCGTCCCTTGAAGAGGCTGCCAGGGATCTGGGAGCATCCTCCATGCGTGCATTCTTTGATATTACACTGCCTTTGATCATGCCTGCAGTTGTATCCGGATCTTTGCTTGCATTTGCCATGTCCATGGATGATGTAGTTATCAGTATTTTTATTAATGGTCCTAAGCTGTCTACTTTGCCTATCAAGGTGTATACCCAGATAAAAACAGGGGTTACACCGGAGGTAAATGCCCTTTGTACCATTATGCTTGCTTTTACTGTGATCGTGCTGCTTCTGTACAGCCTGATCCGCAGCATACGCAGGAAAAAGAACCGGTAAAGATTTTTTTCAGCAGGAATTCCTGCTATGGAACCAAGTATTTACATTTACTGAGGAGAAAAGAGTATGAACAAACTGATCCAGCTTAAGAATCTTACGAAAAATTTTGATGACCAGCAGGTACTGCGAGGCATCAACCTGGATATTTATGAAAATGAGTTTCTCACCCTTTTAGGACCCAGCGGGTGTGGAAAAACAACCACTTTGCGTATCATAGCAGGGTTTGAGGAGCCAAGCGGCGGGGAAGTACTGTTTGACGGAATTGAGATTTCCAAGCTTCCGCCCTACAAAAGGGAGGTAAATACAGTTTTCCAGAAGTATGCCCTGTTTCCCCATCTCAATGTAGCTGAAAATATAGCCTTTGGATTAAACCTGAAAAAGGTGGAAAAATCCGTGATCGATCAGAAAGTAGGCAAAATGCTGAAAATGGTAGGTTTGGAAGGATTTGAAAAAAGGGATGTAACCCTTCTGTCCGGCGGTCAGCAGCAAAGGGTGGCTATTGCCAGGGCACTGGTAAATGAACCTAAGGTGCTGCTTCTGGATGAGCCCTTAGGTGCTCTTGATGCGAAGATCCGCAAGCAGATGCAGATCGAGCTGAAAAAGATCCAGCAGGAAGTAGGGATTACTTTTATCTATGTCACCCATGATCAGGAAGAGGCTCTTTCTATGTCAGATACAGTGGTAGTTATGAATAATGGAGAGATCCAGCAGATCGGCTCTCCTACAGATATTTACAATGAGCCGGAAAACCGTTTCGTTGCAGGCTTTATTGGTGAATCAAACATTATTGAAGGAATTATGATCCGTGATTATCTGGTGGAATTTGATGGATTCCAGTTTGAGTGTGTAGATAAAGGGTTTGAAGACAATGAAGAGATCGAAGTAGTCCTTCGCCCGGAGGATCTGGATATTGTGGAACCACAGGATGCAAAGATCACAGGAGTAGTGAAAAATATTACATTTAAAGGTGTACATTATGAGATTCTGGTAGAAACTGAGAATAGGATCTACAAGGTGCAGACAACTGATTACGCAGAAGCAGGACGGGAAGTAGGGCTGAAATTCGGTCCTGAGGATATTCATGTCATGTACAGGATGGGGGCATACTGATGAAACAGTTTAAAAGATTGATCATACCGTATTTTATCTGGGCAGTGGTCATTTTGCTGATACCGCTTTTTCTGATTGCCCTGTACGCTGTCACAAAAGAAGGAAATGAAGTCCTTACTGTTACTTTTACCTGGGGAAACTTTGCAAAATTCCTGGAAGCAACATACCTGAATGTAATCCTGAAATCCTTCTGGCTTGGTTTATTAACTACAGTTATTTGCCTGGTGCTGGGATATCCACTGGCTTATATGATTTCAAAATTCCCGGAAAAAGTACAGAGTATGCTGATCCTTCTTGTAACCATTCCTATGTGGATCAATATGCTTCTCCGCACCTATGCATGGATGAATCTGCTTTCCGACAACGGGATCATCAATCATCTGCTTTCTATGATAGGGCTTGGGCCGGTGTCTATGATGTACACGGATTTTTCCGTTATGATAGGCCTGGTATGTAACTTTATGCCATTTATGATCATTCCTATTCATACATCTTTGACCAAAATGGATAAATCCCTGATCGAGGCTGCTTATGATCTGGGCGCCAATAAGATTCAGACTTTTTGGAAAGTGATCTGGAAGCTTTCCCTTCCAGGCGTGGTAAATGGGATCATGATGGTATTTCTTCTGGCTATTTCCTCTTTCGTTATCCCAAAGCTTCTTGGAGGAGGACAGTATATGCTGATCGGTAATCTGATCGAATCCCAGTTTATCTCTGTAGGGGACTGGAATTTCGGAAGTGCGATTTCTCTGATCCTTGCTGTGATCATCCTGATATTTATGGGACTGATGAAGCGTATGGATAAACAGGATGAATAGGAGGGGACAGATGAAAAGAAAAAACGGAATATTTTCAAGATTTTACATTGCATTATGCCTGATCTTCTTTTACCTTCCTATTCTCGTCACTATGATTTTTTCCTTTAATTCATCAAAATCACTGACAAAGTTTACAGGATTTTCTCTTAGATGGTATGGTGAACTTTTACACAATGGGGAAGTGATAAAGGCGGTATATGTTTCTCTGACCATTGCCATTTTGGCCACTGTGATCTCTACCGTTCTTGGTACGATCACAGCCATTGGGCTTTCAAAGTCAAGGAAAGTGGTAAAAGAACTGCTTTTAAATATTAATAATCTGCCGATTCTGAATCCGGATATTGTAACAGCTATCGGACTGATGCTTTTGTTTTCGTCCCTTGGCTTTCGGAAGGGTTATCTGACCATGCTGCTGGCACACATTGCCTTTTGTACTCCCTACGTGATCACCAGCGTATATCCCAAAGTCAGAAGCCTTGACCCAAATCTGGCCAATGCGGCTATGGATCTGGGGGCAACGCCGGCACAGGCACTTATTAAGGTAATCGTTCCGATGATAAAGGATGGGATTTTTGCAGGTGTGCTTCTTGCATTTACCATGTCCTTTGATGATTTTGTGATTTCGTATTTTGTGTCCGGAAATGGTGTGAAAAATATTTCTATTGTTGTATATAATATGACAAAGAGGATCAATCCTACGATTAATGCCTTGTCTGCCATTGTGATCGCAGTGATTGCAGTGGTACTGATTGGGGGAAGACATATTCCTAAATTGCTGGAAAAGTTTCAGGGAAAGCGCAGCAGGAAGGTTGTACGGCTGGTCACTGTGCTGGTTGCATTGGCTCTTTTTGCCGGATTGATCCGTATGGGACAGACGGCAGGAGGAACTCATGTACTGAAGGTATATAATGCTGGAGAGTACATGGATCTGGAGCTGCTTCAGGAATTTGAAAAAGAGTATAACTGTACAGTGGTATACGAAACCTTTGAATCCAATGAGATGATGTATACCAAGCTTTCTGGCGGTGAGTCTTATGATGTGCTGATTCCTTCGGACTATATGATCGAACGTCTGATCAAGGAGGAGTACCTTCAGTATCTTGACTGGGATCTGATCCCAAATGGGAAAAACCTTCTGACAGAAGTCAAGAACAGAAGTTATGATCCGGGAAACCGGTATTCCTGTCCTTATTTCTGGGGAACGGTAGGAATTCTTTATAATAAAAATGTAGTGTCCCAGGAAGATTTGAAAGAAGGCTGGGAACTGCTTCGGAATCCGAAATATAAAGGAAACCTGTATATGTATGATTCAGAAAGGGATTCCTTTATGATTGCACTGAAAGCGCTTGGTTATTCCATGAACACAACAGAGGATGCACAGATCCAGGAGGCATTCCAGTGGCTGATCGATCAGAGAAATACCATGGAACCAATCTATGCAGGCGATGATGTGATCGACAATATGATTTCGGGAAATAAAGCTTTGGCTGTGGTATATTCTGGCGATGCTTCGTATATTATCAGTGAAAATCCGGAACTGGATTATTTTACACCGGATCAGGGTACCAACCTGTGGTATGATGCAATGGTGATCACCAAAGACTGTAATGAGGTAGAGCTGGCACATCAGTTTATTAATTTTATGCTGGATGATGAATCTGCTCTTTCCAATACTGAGGAAGTAGGTTATACTTCTTCTGTAAAGAGTGCATATGACGAAATGATCCAGGGTACATATGAAGGGATTTCTTCTTATATTCCGGATATTGATAATCCAGATAATGAGATCTTCCGTTACCAGAAGCCAAAGATCAAACAAAAGTATGCAGAGCTTTGGACAAAGATCAAGGCCGAGTAGGCCGGTACAACATGGTAGTTACCGGAGATAAAAGGCTTCGGTGATTATAAATAAGTAGAAGAGGAGAAACTATTATGAAAAAAAAGATTTTTGCAGCTGTTTTATGTGCAGCATCTGTTGCAGCATCTGTTACTCCTGCTTATGCAGATGATTCCGAGCTTGTGCTTTATACCTGGCAGGGCATGTTTCCACAGGAAGTACTGGATGATTTTGAAAGTGAGACAGGGATTAAGATCACATATTCCAACTTTGATACAGACGAGACCATGCTGGAGAAGGTTTCCATGGCAAAGGGCGGAGACTATGATGTGGTGATCGCAGATGACTATATTCTGGAAAAAGTGGTCCAGGAAGGCCTTGCTGAAAAACTTGATAAAGATAAGCTTTCTAATTTTGAAAATATCAATTCTCTGTATCAGGGACAGTTCTACGATCCTACAGATGAGTATACCGTACCTTATGGTGCAGGTATTCCGCTGATCGTGTATGATCCGGACGAAGTGGACATTGACATTGAAGGCTATAATGACCTTTGGGATCCGTCCCTGGAAGACAGTATTGCCTTGACAGCCAACTACAGGGTTATCAATGGTATCACAAACCTTGCACTTGGAAAGAGCATGAATGAAGAGGATGTGGATTCTATTAAAGAAACCGGAAAGAAACTTCTGGAACTGGCTCCCAATGTACGTATGATCCAGGATGATAATACCCAGGATGCACTTCTTAATGGGGAAGCATCCGTAGCATTCCTTTATACTTCACAGGTTACTTCTGTACTTGCAGAAAATCCGGATCTGAAGGTAGTATATCCGAAAGAGGGTCTTGGATTTGGTATTATGGGTATGTTTATTCCAAGTGAAGCACCGGACAAGGATGCAGCTTATCAGTTTGTAAACTATATCCTGCAGCCGGAAGTATCTGCTAAGTGCTTTGACTATATCGGTTACTACTGCACCAATAAAGCAGCAGATGAGTTCGTAGATCCTAACCTGGTAGTACCGGAGGATGTAACAAAGGGCGAGATTATTCAGAATGTAAGCGCAGAGGCTGACGAGCAGTACAATAAGAATTGGACGGAGTTTAAAGCAGCCTGCGATTAAGGGGATCATTTTATTATGGAAATTTATAAAGGCATGTCTACATTTGCAGGGATCGCCATTGGGAAGATCTTTTATTATGACCGGGCAGAGTATCAGCTAAGCCAGTATCTGATCAATAATGTAAAGTATGAATTGACCAGATTTGAACAGGCAAAAGACCAGGTTTTAAAAGACCTGCAACATCAGCTTAAGATGGCAGATCAGGAAGAACAAAAAGAAGATCTTCAGCATCAGATCAGCGTACTTTCCATGGGAAGCTTTGAAAAAGCAGTGGAAAGTATGATAAAAGCGGAAAAAGTCAGTGCAGTTTATGCTGTGATGACTACAAAAGAGGAATTGTCAGCCACCTTCGCCAGTCTGGAAGATCCAGCTGTGAAGGAGCAGATCCGATGTGTCCGTCAAAATGCTGACCATCTGATCACAGTTCTTGGCGGAGTACTTCCCAGGATCGATCTGGGAAAGGAACCGGTGATCCTTGTATCAGACAGCCTTTCCCCAACAGAGATCATGGAAATGGATAAGGGACAGCTGCTTGCGGTTGTGACCCAGCAGGGATCGCAGGTATCCCACGCTGCGATCTTGGCCCGCACCATGGCAGTCCCTTCTCTGGTGGGGATTTCTCCCAAAGAAGAGTGGAATGGATCAAATGCCATTGTCGATGGATATACAGGTACATTGTATATCCAACCGGACGGAGAATTTTTGAAAGAATATGAGATCCGCAGGATCGCAGATATAGAAGAACGGGAAGACCTTCTGAAACTAAGGCATCAGAAGGACGAAACAGTAGATGGACGTATAGTGCCGATCTATGCCAATATTGGCAATTTAGATGACCTAAACAGTGTGCTTTATTATGAGGCGGCCGGTATTGGTCTTTTACGAAGTGAATTTCAGTATCTGGGAAGAGAGAATTATCCCAGCGAAGAGGAATTATTTGCTGCTTACAAAAGAGTAGCCCAGACGATGGGCAAGAAAAGGGCAGTGATCCGTACAGTAGACCTGGGAGCTGATAAACAGGCGAAATACTTGAAGATCCCCGAGGAAATCAATCCTATCATGGGGAATCGGGGAATTCGTCTCTGCCTTGACAGAAGGGAAATGTTTAAGGTTCAGCTGCGTGCTATTTACCGTGCTTCCGCGTATGGCCGTCTGGCACTGATGTATCCAATGATCGATTCCATGGAGGAGATGGATGCTATAGAGCAGATTCTTGCTGAAGTAAGAGCAGAGTTGGACGAAAAAAGACAGCCATACCAGGAGATTCCAAAGGCTATTATGATCGAGACACCTGCTGCAGTAATGATTAGTGAAGAATTGGCTAAAAGAGTGGATTTCTTAAGCCTTGGCACCAATGATCTGACCCAGTATACCCTTGCCATGGACAGGCAGAATCCTTTACTTCGTAACAAGTATAATGATCATCATCCGGCTGTATTGAAGATGATCCAGATGGTGGTGGATGCAGGACATAAAAATGGACGTAAAGTATACATCTGTGGCGAGATAGCTGCAGATACAAAGCTTACACACACATTTATACAAATGGGAGTAGATGGCCTGTCTGTAGTTCCTGCTTGTATCCTTCCGGTACGCCGGGCAGTGAGAAATACAGATCTTACAGAAGGGAAGGACTGATTTATGGAGCAAAAAAGCAGAGTGATTCTTCTTCCTTGTAAGGAATATGAGGAAGAAGAAATTTATTCTCTTCTTAAAAAAGGGCTTGCACTGCTTGGAGGTGTTGAAAGCCTGATCGGAAAAGAAGAACAAATCCTTTTAAAACCAAATCTTCTGAAAAAAGCAGAAATAGAAAAGGCTGTGATCACGCATCCTATTGTGGTCGGTGCGCTGGCAAGGATCCTGCGGGAAGAAGGTTATAACCGGATCATGCTGGCAGATTCTTGCGGAAATGGAACTACCAGTAAGGTGATACAAGGAACAGGGATGGATGCTTATTTGGAAAAGTATCACATCCCTGCTGTTGATTATAAAGAACCAGTAATGGTTTCCTATCCTCAGGGGATCCAGGCAAAGGAATTTATATTGCCTAAGGAGCTTACAGAGGCGGATTGTGTGATTTCTGTGTCAAAAATGAAAACACATGCACTGGAGCGGATCACAGGGGCAGTAAAAAACAGTTATGGATTTATATATGGAAGACAAAAAGCCATTGGACATACCAAGTATCCCAGTGCGGATAGCTTTGCCAGAATGCTGGTTGATTTGAACAAGATGGTAAAGCCCAGGCTGTATCTGATGGACGGCATTGTTGCCATGGAGGGCAATGGTCCGGGAGCAGGTGATCCTGTGCCTATGAATGTACTGCTTATGTCCACAGATCCTGTGGCCCTTGATAGTATGTTTGCAAGACTTGTCTATCTGGATCCTGCATTGGTTCCAACAAATTATCATGGAGAAAAGATGGGGCTTGGTACATGGAAGGAAGAGGAAATCTTAGTTCTCCTTCCTGAAGGAAAAGAGATTTCCATTTCAGATGCTGTGAAACTGTTTGGCAAACCAGATTTTCATGTGGATCGGAAAAGACTCCGGCAGAACCTGTGGACCAGGATGGCTAAAGCATTGAATCTGTTCCAGAAAAAGCCCTATATTCAGGCGGATTTGTGTGTTAAATGTGGTATCTGTGTGAATAGCTGTCCTGTGCCGGAAAAGGCGGTGGACTTCCGTAAGGGGAAAGACCAGCCGCCTGTTTATGATTATAAAAAATGTATCCGGTGTTTTTGCTGTCAGGAAATGTGTCCTAAAAAGGCAATTAAAGTAAGATAACAGAAGGGGAATCAAAGGCTGCGGATCAGTTGTGCGGTCTGACGGATAAATTCCGGTGTGGTGCCGCAGCAGCCTCCTATCACAGAGGCACCATTTTCTATCAGTACTTTCATATGTCTGGCAAAATCTTCTGCGGTCATATTGTATACAGCATGTCCCTGGTCATCAATGGAAGGCATACCTGCATTGGGCTTGGCAACTACAGGTATGGATACGTTTTCGTGTATATTCCGTATCACAGATACCAGCTGATCTGGTCCCACAGAGCAGTTCACTCCTACAGCTGATGCACCGGCTGCCTCCAGGGCAAGTGCTGCTTCAACTGCATTGCCGCCGCTGAAAATACTGCCATCTGCTTCTACAGTCATGGTGCAAAGGATAGGAAGATCGCATATACTGGAGACAGCATCTACAGCTGCCAGTGTTTCTTCGATATTGATCATGGTTTCTGCTGCAAAAAGATCCACACCGGCATCTACCAGGTATCCAGCCTGTTCTTTGTACATTTCATAGGCGTTTTCATACGTCATTTCGCCTGCCGGAACCATCATCTTGCCGGAGGTGGTAATATCACCGGCTACATAAGCCCTGCCCTTGGCAATCTCTTTCGAATAGCTGACCAGTGTATGATTGATCTGGCTGGCTTGATCCTGAAGATTGTGCAGGCTAAGACTGCACCGATTGCCGCCAAAGGTAGGAGCGTAGATGATCTGGCTTCCTGCTTCGATATATTCTTTCTGCAGTTTCTGAATCACATCTTTGTGGCTGAGCACCCATTCTTCGGTGCATACGCCTCTTGGCATTCCTGCTGCCATCAGATTGGAGCCTGTGGCGCCATCAAGGAGCAGGATTTGGTCTGCAAGCTGTAAAAAAGTATCTTTGGTCATGTATAATGCCTCCTATAATGTGAGATTTTCCGCAATTTGGTTAGAATTATAGCATACACGTTGAAAAATATCCATTTTAATCCCATAATTTATAAAAAGAATCTTAAATTTAAGCTGCATAAGGATTCTCCTCTTGATTTTCATGTATCCAGCGTATAAAATATGGGGTGATTTTGAATATCAGCTGGGAGATGACTCCCACCTCTATAGGTGGTGAGAAACAAGCTGGTATCAGTGGTGGGAGTCAATCCCCCAGCTGATATAGCCTCCGGCAGGATTGCAGAGGTGCGCAGGAGAAGTATGTCATGCAATTGCATGACGCGCACCTCGCAGCAAGAATGCCGAGGCATTCTTGAAATATGTGATGAAAAGGAGAATGCAAGGATGAATTGGAAGAAAAAGTTTGACAGGGTGCCAGGTCTGGTGATCACTGTGCTTTTACTGGTGGTTTCCGTGATCTTTATGGTTATGCTTGCCAGAACAAAGATGATTCCAGATACCTACATGATTGTTGCCGGTGTGATCCTGCTTTTGTTTGTGGTCCTCACTGCAGCCCTTGTATGGCGAATGAGCAATAAGATCCGGTTTACTGTCGGGGCTTTGCTTGGGTTTGTATTTATTGCAATTCTTGCCATTGGCGGTGCTTACGTGAATCAGACAAGGACAGCCATCACCAGGATTTCCGGAGAAAAGACTGAGATCACCAAGATATCTGTTTATGTAAAGGCTGAGGATACAGCAGATTCTGTGGACGCCACCAAGGGGGACACTTATGGTATCCTTCAGGCTCTTGACCGTACCAACACAGACGGAGCTGTTGCCCATCTGAAAAGCCAGTTTGATACAGATGTGAATACAGTAGAGTTCCCAGGGCTTACAGAACTGGCAGATGGTCTTCTGAACGGTCAGGTACAGGCACTGATCCTTAACCAGGCTTATGTGGAAGTCTTGTCCGAGATGGAAGGATATACAGACATCCAGTCAAAGATCAAAGAAGTTGGTACAGTAGATGTGGAGAATGTGATCGCCGAGAAGGATGAAGAGCCGGTGAAGCCGGTAGAGACTGCTGGCGGCGGCAAGATCTATACCATTTATATTAGCGGTATTGATACAAGAGGCGAGATGACTGCGTCCAGCCGAAGTGATGTGAATATCGTGGCCACCATCAATACAGAGACAAAGCAGATCCTGCTTGTGTCCACACCACGAGATTATTTTGTTCCTCTTTCTATTTCCAATGGAGCAAAGGATAAGCTGACCCATGCCGGTATCTATGGTATTGATGTATGTATGGATACATTGGGTATGCTTTACGATGAAGATATTCATTATTATTTCCGCGTGAACTTTGGAGGATTTACAAAGATCATTGATGCACTTGGCGGCATTGATGTGGATTCTGATTATGAATTTGATTCCAGAAACATTCTGGGATGGCATTACAACAAAGGCGTCAATCATCTGGATGGAGAGTCTGCTCTTGTATTTGCAAGAGAGAGATATGCATTTTCTGAAGGTGACAGACAGAGGGGCAAGAACCAGATGGCTGTGATCAAAGCAGTGATCGCAAAGGCAATGTCTCCGGACATCCTGAAGAATTATTCCAGTGTGATCGAAGGCCTGGATGGCTGTTTTGGCACGAATATTACTTATGAGGAGATTGCTGAGATCCTCCAGGATCAGCTGAAGAATGGGGGTACCTGGAATGTGGTTACTTACAGCGTGAATGGTACTGGTGCAAAGGAAAAGCCATACTCCTTAAGTCAGCCTGCTTACGTTATGATCCCGGATGAGACTACAGTAGATAAGGCCAAAGAGCTGATGGCAAAGGTACGTGACGGACAGACCATCACTCAGGATGAGGCTGCTTCTGATACATCTACCCAGGATATGGGAATCCCGGAGGACGGTCCTATCACTCCATCCCCTGTTCCGGGGCAGGAGGGCAGTTCAGATGCACAGGAAGGTACAGCTGCAGATACTGCAGCAGACACTACAACAGCAGATAGTGCTGCATAAATTTGGGTAAAACGAATATGTTAAAAAAGACCTGCAAAAGTATTTTTCGTACTTTGCAGGTCTTTTGCTGTCAGGGATAAACCAACCTGAAATTGTTTTTAATTATCAGAAATCCAGTTCTTTTAAGTATCTAGCAAGTGCATCCTGCCAGGTGGGAAGAGGAGTAAATCCGCATTTGGCCAACTTGCTTTTATCCAGACGGCTGTTAAATGGTCTTGCTGCTTTTGAAGCACCATATTCAGCAGTAGTCACCGGATATACGTGGCAGTGATCAGGAGCATATTCTGGATGTCCAAGGGCTTCCGCCTGACGGAAGATCTCCTTTGTGAAGTCATACCAGCTGATGTAGCCCCCCTCATTGGTAGCATGATAATATCCGTATTTGTCGGTCAAAATCATATCTACCATCAGACGGGCCAGGTCAAAGGTGTAGGTAGGGGTGCCAATCTGGTCATTTACCACACGAAGGGTATCGTGTGTTTTACCAAGACTTAGCATGGTTTTGATAAAATTCTTTCCGTTTTTTCCAAACACCCAGGCAATACGGATAATGAAGAATTTGGAAACAAGACCGGAAACAGCAAGTTCACCGTCCAGTTTGGTCTGTCCGTAAACATTTAATGGCTTGTAATCCTTGCAGTCCGGATCCCAAGGCGACTCTCCTTGTCCGTCAAATACATAGTCGGTAGAAAGGTACATCATTTTAATGTCCAGCTTCTGGCATACCTTTGCAATATTTTCTGTGCCTGTTACGTTTACCAGGCGAACCTTTTCCTGTTTATCCTCATCTTCGGCAGCATCAACAGCTGTCCATGCAGCACAATGGATCACAGCATCCGGTTTGATCTGTGTCAGGATATTTTCTACGGCCCTGGCATCTGTAATGTCCATGGAAACATAAGGCATTTCAGTAACCGGGGAATGATCCTGTATACCGCTGTAGACCGGTGCAATATCAGACCCAACGCCTTTAAAGCCCCGCTTGTGCAGCTCATTCATCACATCATGGCCAAGCTGTCCTGCCACACCTGTTACAAAAAACTTCATAGCGTCCTCCTTACGATCCTTATATCAGCGATTGCCGTACATTTTTTCGTAGTAATTCTGATACTCACCGGAAATAATGGTTTCCCACCATTCCTTATTGTCAAGATACCAGCGGATGGTTTTTTTGATTCCGTCTGCGAATTTTGTTTCCGGAAGCCAGCCAAGCTCATTATGGATCTTGGTAGGATCGATGGCATAACGCATGTCATGCCCCTTACGGTCTGCTACATAAGTAATAAGGCTTTCCGGTTTGCCTAGTTCTTTACAGATGATTTTTACAATATCGATGTTCTTCATCTCGTTATGTCCGCCGATGTTGTAAACTTCGCCTACGCGGCCTTTATGAATGATCAGGTCGATTGCCTTGCAGTGATCTTCTACATACAACCAGTCACGTACATTTTCGCCCTTTCCATAAACCGGAAGAGGCTTGTCATTCAGCGCATTTGCGATCATAAGAGGAATCAGCTTCTCAGGGAAGTGGTATGGACCGTAATTGTTGGAGCAACGGCTGATGGTTACAGGCAGGCCGTAAGTTCTGTGGTAAGCAAGTACCAGAAGGTCAGCGCCTGCTTTGGAAGAACTGTAAGGGCTGCTTGTATGGATGGGAGTTTCCTCAGTAAAGAACAGGTCCGGGCGGTCCAGAGGCAGATCTCCATAAACTTCGTCAGTGGAAACCTGATGGTAACGCTGGATTCCGTATTTGCGGCATGCATCCATCAGAACAGCAGTGCCGATAATATTGGTGTTCAGGAAAACCTCAGGGTTTTCGATAGAACGGTCTACATGGCTTTCTGCTGCAAAGTTTACAACCATATCCGGATGCTCTTCTTCAAAAAGTTTGTATACAGCTTCTCTATCTGTAATGCTTTCTTTTACAAAACGGAAATTTGGATTGTCCATTACAGGTGCAAGAGTGGAAAGATTACCTGCGTAGGTCAGGCAGTCCAGGCAGATGATCCGGTAATCCGGATATTTTTTTAACATGTGAAAAATAAAGTTGCTTCCGATAAATCCGGCACCGCCGGTAACAATGATCTTCATTTTATAAATTCTCCTTTCAGTGCAGAACATCCAGATATTTACCATCCAGAACGTCTTTTAAATACTGTCCATACTGATTCTTTTTCAGAACTTCGTATACCTTTAAAACGTCTTCCTTTGTGATCCAGCCATTTAAGTAGGCAATTTCCTCCAGGCAGGCAATCTTTCTGTGCTGATGGCTTTCCATAGTTTTTACAAAGTTGGTTGCCTCCACCAGACTCTCATGTGTGCCGGTATCCAGCCAGGTAAAGCCCTGTCCCAGAAGCTCTACATTTAAGGTGTTATTCTCAAGATAGATACGGTTCAGATCTGTGATCTCCAGCTCTCCTCTGGCACTTGGCTTCAGGTTCTTTGCATATTCAACCACCCGGTTGTCATAGAAATAAAGGCCTGTTACGCAGTAGTTGCTCTTTGGATTTTCCGGCTTTTCCTCGATGGAAACTGCTTTTCCGTCTTTGTCGAACTCTACGATACCGAAACGCTCCGGATCATCTACATAGTAACCGAAAACAGTGGCTCCTTTGCCGGATTCTGCATTTTCAACAGCTGCTTTTAATCTTTTTTTCAGGCCATGTCCAGCGAAAATATTATCGCCAAGAACCATTGCAACGGTGTCATTGCCGATAAAATCGGCACCAATGATAAAGGCCTGTGCAAGTCCGTCCGGGCTTGGCTGTACAGCATAGGTAAGATGTACACCGAACTGATGTCCATCCCCCAGAAGCTCATGGAATCTTGGGGTATCCTGAGGTGTGGAAATGATCAGGATATCACGGATCCCTGCGTTCATCAATACGGACATGGGATAGTAGATCATAGGTTTGTCATAAATCGGTAACAGCTGTTTGGATGTTACCATGGTAAGCGGATAAAGACGGGTACCGGAGCCTCCGGCAAGAATAATTCCCTTCATAGTAATATCTTCTCCTTTGTTTTGTAAATGGTGCGTTATTTATGATAGTTTCAGTATAAAAGATAACGTAAGGTCACTTTCAAGGACTTTTTTACAATTTTTTTAAATTTGTTACTTTTTCACAAAGAAAAAGTCCTGCATCTTTAGTAATGTGAAACCCATGCTCTGTTTTTTTCTCCACAAAGGAGCGGAATTCCTTGTAATGATCCAGAATATATTGATTCTGATTGCCGTGGCAGGAAAGGATATAGGAGATCAGAGGCTGGGCATCAGGAACCACAAGGTGATCAGGATAGGATTCCCAGGTTACTGAGGAAAAATACCTGGACAGAATCCCGGCTCCGTTTTCTCTGCCAAATTTCTCATAAAGCTTTTCTGCGGAAAGAACGATCCGGTCATCAAAATCCTGAACAAGCTGACTTACCTCTCGCATATGGCTGCTGCTGTATGTGGAACACAGGAACAAACCGCCAGGCTTTAATACACGGCTTACTTCCTGGCATACATCCCCGATTCTGTCACAGTAAAAAAGTACGTGGCCTGCGATCACCAGGTCAAAGATTTCATCTGGGAAAGGTATCTGATGGCAGTCAAAGGCAGTATAGGAAAAACGGGGATCCACTCCTCCTATGGCTCTTCGGGCATCACGGAGAATACCGCTTGAAGTGTCGGAAAGGGTTACGGAAATATTCCTGGGAAGGCAGGAAAGATTCTCTGTCCATAAAGTACCGTCGCCACATCCAATCTCAAGCACTTTCATACCATCTGTCAGATGACAATGCTGGTAAAACCAGGGGAACCATCCCTGGTGGTTCACAGAATAAAGACTGTGCAGATTGATTCTGGCAGAAATATTGGAGGCATCCTGGTACTGGTTCTTCAGGCTGTTTTCCATGCCTGTAAGATGAATCAGGTTCAGCATCTGGCTCCAGTTTACTGTGTGCTCCTTTCGGATCATGTCTGCAGTATCCAGTATAGCCTGTTCTACCATTTCCATTTGTTCAATCCGGTCCCGTACAAGCTTTAGCTGCACATCCAGGGAATTAAGCATGAAGTGATAATCTGAATCATCAATGGTCATTTTACGGATATCGTCCAGAGAAAAACCTAAGTATTTTAAAAGAAGGATCTGCTGCAGACGGGCAAAATCCTCATCTGTATAAAAACGTGCTCCTGCAGGGGATACATATGAGGGCTTCAGGATGTCCTGTTTATCGTAATAACGGATGGTGCGAAGGGTAACGTGGGCCATCCTTGCAAATTCACCGGAAGAATAGTAGCCGTTTTTTTTCATGGGAAAAGTGCCTCCTTATATTCAGGGCGTGTCTTAAGGCATTCCCCCACATATGGCTGGCACAGATGGGCTCAGACCTTTTGACGCTGTAATCATATTATAAATGGAATTCTGTGACAGAACAAGAATATGTATGTTTATTTCTGAGAAAGTATGGTATCATATATAAACATTATGAAATGAAAACGAGGGATTTTATGAGAATTGAACTGGAAGATGAAAATAAAAAAAAACAGCAGGAGGAACATACCTGTCAGCAGCTGAGTCAGAAACATGAATCAGATCTTACTAAAAAAGAAAAAAGACTTCTGGAAAAAGAAAAATTAAAAGCAATGGACTGGAAAGGAAAGCTGCAGTATATCTGGATGTATTATAAAGTATGGATTTTTGTGGCAATAGGGGTGGTGTTCCTGGCTTTTGGCATACGAAGCTGGATAGAAAATGCCAGGATCAAAACAGTTTTATCCATTGCTGTGACAGATTCAGCAGGTTCTGAATCTGAAATTGTGGAAGAAAACCTGAAAGAATTATTGGGGATTGACCAGGATCCATACCAGAAGGTTGATATTACAGAAACATTTGTGACAAATGAAGATGGTACCCAGCTGGATACATACAGCCAGGTGGCTTTTGTGACAAAGGTACAGGCACAGGCCTTCGATGTGGCACTAATGCCGGAAGCACTTTGCAGTTCCTTTGAAAAGGAAGGCTATTTTATGGATCTTGATCAGCTGTTGGATCAGGATATCCTTCAGGCTGCAGGGCAAAAGATACAGGGAAATCACATTCTGGTTTCAGATCAAAGTCTGAAAGAACAGTTTGGGGTTGAATATGAGCCGGTATGTGTGGCTGTGCTTGTAAATGCCCAGAATACGGAAACGGCTTCAAAGTGGCTGAAGCAGCTGCTTATGTAGGCCGGAGAAAGACTCCGGCAATTAGTGCTTTCTCACTTTTCTTTCAATAAGATTCAGGATTCCATATAAAAGCATGGCAATGATCATCAGGATCACAATGGACATCAGTACCCAGGTAAGCTTAAAAGTCTGGCTTCCATAGATGATCAGGTATCCCAGTCCCTGTCTGGCACCGATGAACTCCCCGATGATCACTCCAACCAGGCAAAGACCTATGTTTACCTTCATGTTGCTTAGTATGGTAGGTACAGAAGAGGGAAGGACGATCTTAAATAATTCATCTATCCTGCCACCCCCAAGGGTTCGTATCAGTTTCAGCTTTTCCTGGCTGATTTCGGTAAAGCCTGTATACAGGTTGAGAATACAGCCGAAGATGGCGACGGATATGCCGGATACAATAATAGTTTTCTCGCTGGCACCCAGCCAGACAATAAGAAGTGGAGCAAGTGCGGATTTTGGCAGGCTGTTCAGAACCACCAGGTAGGGCTCCAGGATTCTGGAGATTTTTGGGAAAAGCCATAGGATCACTGCACTTAAGATACCAAGACTCATTACAAGAAAAAAGCTGATCAGGGTTTCTGACAGTGTGATGCGGATATGCAAGGTAAGAGATTGTTCTTTCAGCATTTTTACAAAGGTTTCCAGGACCAGGGAAGGACTGGAAAAAATAAAGGAATCGATCCATTGTTTCCTGGAAGCGGTTTCCCAGAAAAACAGGAAAAAAGCTAGAAGCAGGAGCCTGAATGCATGGATCAGGATTCTGTCTCTTTTTAACCTGAAAAGATATTGCTGTTGTCTGAAAGAGTGATTATTCATTCTGATTTAGCTCCTTCCATATTAGATTAAAATAATATTTAAAAAGCGAGGCATTTCTGGAGGACATAGGTGTTCTGTCTTTTAGGCCAAGCTCAATGGGGACGATCTTTTTCACAACAGCAGGACGTTTTGACAGGATCACTACACGGTCAGCCATACTAATGGCTTCTCCGATATCATGAGTCACCAGAATTGCAGGTTTATTTTCTTTCTTCAGGATTTTTCCAATATCATCGTTTACATTCAGACGTGTCTGATAATCAAGGGCAGAAAAGGGCTCATCAAGGAGTAGAAGCTCCGGCTTCAGCAGCAGGGTACGGATTAGGGCAGCACGCTGCCGCATGCCTCCAGACAACTGGGACGGTCTGGCATTTCTGAATTTATCCAGACCATAAGTGGCCAGCATCTGATCTGCCAGCTCTTTTTTGGCGGGAGTAAGCTGATGACGGATCTCCAGCCCCAGGATAATATTTCTGTATATGGATCTCCATTCCAGCAGATGGTCTTTCTGCAGCATATATCCTATACGTGTGTTTGGGGTTCCTACAGGCTGATCTCCCATATAGATGGAGCCTTTTTCAGGAGTTAAAAGTCCGCTGATCAGGTTCAGGAGCGTAGACTTCCCACATCCGGATGGACCGGCAATGGCAAGAAACTCGCCAGGCATCAGGTCAAAGGATATATTAGAAAGGGCTGGTGTTTCCCCGGAAAGGCTGTGGTAGGAGAGGCTTACATCTCTGACTTCCAGTAGTGGCTTCATATATTTTGCCTCCAATTTAATATATTTTATCATATGCTTTTGTAAGAAATTATGATATAATGCTGAGAAAAGGAATTTTAAATGAAAGAGATAATCCAATGTCAAGCAAAAGAAAAACGATTTTTAATCTGGTATTTCTGGTTGTTGTTTTTGTACTGACCATCCATTTTGTATTTCGAGGAGAGGATATCGGTGATATTCTTCAGGCAGTGAGGGATGCTGACTGGCGGTATCTGCTGCTGGGATTGGTCTGTGTGATACTTTTTATTTTGGGAGAATCAACGATCATTTTCTATATGATGCGTACTTTGGGAGCAAAGGTAAAGATGGGACACTGCGCCCTGTATTCCTTTGTAGGCTTTTTTTTCAGCTGCATTACTCCATCTGCGTCCGGAGGACAGCCAATGCAGATCTATTTCATGAAAAAGGACAAGATGCCTGTCCCTGTGACCACGCTGGTATTGATGATCGTTACCATTACATATAAGGCTGTGCTTGTACTGATCGGTGTGGTAGCAGCTATATTTGGCAGTGGTTTTCTCAGAGGATATCTTGGAGATTACATGTGGGTCTTTTATCTGGGATTGGGACTTAATATTTTTTGCGTTACCCTGATGCTGACTCTGGTATTTGCTCCTGGTCTTGCAAAATGGCTGATGGTAAAGGGACTGAAGCTTCTGGAGCATGTAAAGTTCCTGAAGAAAAAGGAAAGCCGTTTGAAAAAGCTGGAAGAGTCTATGGATCAGTACCATGCCACTGCAGCTTTTTGGGCAGGCCATAAAAGGATCATCCTGAATGTATTTCTTATTACTCTGGTTCAACGATGTATTTTGTTCACCATCACCTATTGGGTGTACCGTTCGCTGGGACTTCATTCAGTGGGCTTTTTTGCCATTACACTGCTGCAGTCCATGATTTCCGTATCAGTGGATATGCTTCCGCTGCCTGGCGGTATGGGTATCAGTGAGACTCTTTACATCCGCATGTTTGAGCCGGTGTTTGGCGATCTGCTTCTGCCGTCCATGCTTCTTAGCAGAGGATTGTCTTATTATGGACAGATGCTGATCAGTGCCATAATGACCTGTGTTGCATATTTTGTGATACGGGATGATACACAAACAGAAAAAAAGGAGAAAAGCGTATGTTAGGTTTTTATGATTATACAGTTGTTTTGACTTATATAAGTCTGGGGTTTTCCATTGTGGGTATGACACGGGCATTGGAAGGGGATTTTCGGGTAGCTATTCTGTGTCTTGCCCTGTCCGGGCTTTGCGATATGTTTGACGGGAAGATCGCCCGTACCAAGAAGAATCGTACAGAAGATGAGAAGAGATTCGGCATTCAGATCGATTCCTTGTGTGATGTGGTCTGTTTTGGAGTTTTTCCCATTATGATCTGCTATTGCCTGGGGATGCGGGGAGCATTCAGTGTGTTCATCCTTGCTCTTTACGGAATGGCCTCTGTGATCCGTCTTGCTTTTTTTAATGTAATGGAAGAAAAGCGTCAGAATGAAACTGCAGAAACCAGGAAATATTATCAGGGGCTGCCCATCACATCCATGGCGATCATTTTACCTTTCCTGTATCTGTTAAGAAAATATTGTGGCAGGTACTTCCTTTTTGTGATCAATGTGGCAGTGGTGGTTGTAGGAGTACTGTTTATCAGCGACATTAAAGTAAAGAAGCCACAGAATCCAATGATCATTCTGCTGGTTGCACTGGTAGGCATTGCACTTGCATTTATGTTCCATTTGTTATAAAGATGAAATCCGCAGGTATCACAGCCCAAACCTTTTGATCCTGGTATCATTATTTTTATTTTGGCTCTGGTACCATCATTTTATTATAAAGGTGTTGAATACAAATGAACTATATAGACAGAAAAGGAAATATCACAATTGAAGAAAACGGACAGGACAAGCTTCTCCACTTTCTGTACAATGACCGGGGAGGAAGACTTTGCCTGAAACTGCTGGTACGTCCATTTGTCTCAAAGGCAGCCGGTGTTTTCCTGAATAGTCCGCTATCAGCAGGGATGGTTCCTGGTTTTGTGAAAAAAAATCAGATTGATCTGTCTGTGTATACAAAGCAGAGATTTCGCTCTTACAATGATTTTTTTACCAGAAGGATCAGACCCGGGGAACGTATGATTGCCCAGGGAGAGAATCTGCTGATCAGTCCCTGTGACGGGAAGGTTACTGTATGCAGGATCGGGGCAGATACCAGGTTCTATATAAAGGACACTTTGTATACTGCTGCACAGCTCCTTAGAAACGAAAGACTGGCAGACCATTATAAGGGTGGATATGCTGTGATCCTTCGCCTGACGGTGGATGATTACCATCATTACTGTTATGTGGCAGACGGACAGAAATCAAAAAATGTTACGCTGCCCGGGATCTATCATACTGTTAATCCGGCAGCTAATGATGCGTTTCCTATTTACCGTGAGAATGCAAGAGAATATACTTTGATCCGTACAGAGAAGTTTGGCACCATAATGATGATGGAAGTAGGTGCCATGATGGTTGGAAAGATCACAAACCTGGAAAAGGATTCCTGCCAGGTGAAAAAGGGAGCAGAAAAAGGCTATTTTGAATTTGGAGGCTCCACGATTATTCTGTTTTTACAGCATGGAAAGGTGCGGCTGGACAGTGACCTGCTGGAGAATACAGAAGCTGGATATGAGACGATTGTAAGGATGGGCGAGAGAATTGGCGAATGTAAATTATCAAAAAGAACTGGAAAATCTGATTAAAAAAGAACAGGAGCAGGGGCATGTACCAAGGCTTTTTTTACATGCCTGCTGTGCTCCATGCAGCAGTTATGTGCTGGAATACCTTTCACAGTATTTCAGGATCACAGTTTTTTTCTATAATCCTAATATAGCACCTGCAGAAGAGTATGCCAAACGTGTGGCAGAGATTCGCAGGTTGATACAAGAGATGAAATTTGAACATCCTGTGGATCTTCTCGAAGGAGAATATTGTCCGCAGGATTTTTATGATATGGCGAAAGGACTTGAGAATGTTCCTGAAGGAGGAGAACGGTGTTTTGGCTGCTATCGGCTTCGGATGGAGCAGGCAGCCCGCCTGGCCAAAGAAGGCGGGTATGATTACTTTACAACTACGTTGTCGATCAGTCCACTGAAAAATGCGGTAAAGATCAATGAGATCGGAGAAGAACTAGGAGAGATTTATCAGGTATCTCATCTGCCGTCAGACTTTAAGAAAAAGGATGGATATAAGCGGTCTATCCAGCTTTCCAGGGAATATGGACTGTACAGGCAGAATTACTGCGGATGTGTGTTTTCCAGGAGAGACAGGAAGGAAGAACTTTCCAAACTGGATAATCTGTGATAAACTGTCATAGAAAAATGTAATGGTGCAGCAGACTTTAAGGATATGGCTGCTGAACTGTTTGCAAAAAAATAAAAGAAATGAGGAAGAAACATGGCACAGCTTTGGGGCGGACGTTTCACAAAAGAAACAGATAAACTTGTATACAATTTTAATGCATCGATTTCTTTTGACCAGAAGTTTTACGAGCAGGACATCAGAGGCAGTATGGCCCATGTGGAGATGCTGGCAAAGCAGGGGATTCTTACAGCGGAAGAAAAGGACAAGATCATGGAAGGGCTTGGCAGCATTATGGAGGATGTAAAGGAAGGAAGACTTGCCATAACTTCCGAGTATGAAGACATCCACAGCTTTGTGGAGGCCAACCTGATCCAACGTGTAGGCGATGCAGGTAAGAAGCTGCATACCGGCAGGAGCCGTAATGACCAGGTAGCCCTGGATATGAAGCTTTATGTGCGTGATGAGATTGATGCGATTGACGGTGAGGTAAAGGATCTTCTGAAGGCTCTTCTTAAGATCATGGAAGGCAATGTACAGACCTGGATGCCTGGTTTTACCCATCTTCAGAAAGCACAGCCGGTTACACTTGCCCATCATATTGGTGCATATTTTGAGATGTTCCGAAGAGACAGAGGGCGTCTTATGGATATCCGCAAAAGGATGAATACTTGTCCTTTGGGAGCCGGTGCACTTGCAGGTACTACATATCCGCTGGACAGGGCGTATACAGCACAGCTTCTGGGATTTGATGAGCCCACCAGGAACAGTATGGATTCTGTTTCTGACAGAGATTATGTGATCGAACTTTTATCAGCCCTTTCTATGATCATGATGCATCTCAGCCGTTTTTCTGAGGAGATCATTATGTGGAATTCCAATGAATACCAGTTTGTGGAGATTGATGATGCCTACAGTACAGGCAGCAGTATTATGCCGCAGAAGAAGAATCCGGATATTGCAGAGCTGGTACGTGGCAAGACTGGTCGTGTATATGGTGCTCTTATGTCTATTCTTACAACTATGAAGGGGATTCCACTGGCATATAATAAAGACATGCAGGAAGATAAGGAACTAACCTTTGATGCCATTGATACAGTTAAAGGCTGCTTGGCATTATTTACAGGTATGGTATCTACCATGGAGTTTAAGAAGGACAATATGGAAGCCAGTGCAAAGAATGGCTTTACCAATGCTACAGATGCGGCAGATTATCTGGTGAACCATGGTGTGCCTTTCAGGGATGCCCACGGGATCGTAGGCCAGCTTGTATTGAAGTGTATTGAACTTGGTACTTCCCTGGATCATCTTCCTCTTGCCGAATATCAGGCGATCAGCCCTGTTTTCCAGGAAGATATTTACCAGGCTGTAAGTATGAAGACCTGTGTGGAAAAGCGTACTACTTACGGAGCTCCGGGACCGGAGGTTATGCGTCAGGTGATCCAGGAAAACAAAAAATATCTGGAAGAGAATTAATAACAGCATAAATAACAAAAAAAGGCTTGCTTTTTTGGTAAGATTGTTATAGTATTTGATGAAAAGACAAATGTACGTGGAATAAAGACATGCCAATAGGATGTATGCGTGCAAAAAACACTGAGGAGATCATATTATGAGTGAAAAATTAAAAGTTGGTATTTTAGGAGCAACCGGCATGGTAGGTCAGAGATTTATTTCTCTGCTTGAGAATCATCCATGGTTTCAGGTAGTAACAGTAGCTGCAAGCCCAAGAAGCGCAGGAAAGACATACCAGGAGGCCGTTGGCGGCCGTTGGAAAATGGATACTCCTATGCCGGAGGCTGTAAAGGACCTGATCGTTATGAATGTTAATGAGGTTGAAAAGGTTGCTTCTACTGTAGACTTTGTATTTTCTGCTGTTGATATGACAAAAGAAGAGATCAAGGCAATCGAAGAAGAATATGCGAAGACAGAGACACCAGTTGTTTCCAATAACAGTGCACACAGATGGACACCGGATGTTCCCATGGTTATTCCGGAGATCAATCCTGAGCATTTTGAAGTGATCAAACACCAGAAAGAACGTCTTGGCACAAAGAGAGGATTTATTGCAGTTAAACCGAACTGTTCTATTCAGAGCTATGCACCTGTTCTCACTGCATGGAAGGAATTTGAGCCATATGAAGTAGTTGCTACTACTTATCAGGCTATTTCCGGTGCAGGCAAGACCTTCAAAGACTGGCCGGAGATGGAACACAATATTATTCCGTATATCGGCGGTGAGGAGGAGAAGAGTGAGAAAGAGCCTCTTCGTATCTGGGGCACGATCCAGAATGGTGAGATCGTACCTGCAAAAGAGCCGGTTATTACCTGTCAGTGTGTACGTGTGCCGATCCTGAATGGACATACAGCAGCTGTTTTTGTAAAATTCAGAAAGAAACCAACCAAAGAGCAGCTGGTTAATGCATTAAGAGAGTTTAAAGGCATTCCCCAGGAGCTTCAGCTTCCAAGTGCGCCGAAGCAGTTTATCCAGTATCTGGAAGAGGACAATCGTCCACAGGTTACAGCAGATGTTGATTTTGAACATGGTATGGGCGTTTCTGTAGGACGTCTTCGTGAGGATACGGTATATGACTGGAAGTTTATCGGACTGTCCCATAATACAGTAAGAGGTGCAGCTGGCGGTGCTGTTCTTTGTGCTGAGACTTTGAAAGCAAAGGGTTATATCCAGGCGAAATAAAAAGGAGGTGGCGATTTGGACCAGAGAGAGAAGATCCGGCTGACCACTCTTTCCCATACATCTGGGTGAGCGGCCAAATTAGGTCCGGGGACCCTTGCTCAGGTTCTGAGCAAGCTGCCAAAATTTTACGATTCAAATCTTCTGGTAGGCACAGAAACATCAGATGATGCTGCTGTCTACCAGATCAACCAGGATCTGGCCATGATACAGACTGTAGATTTTTTTACACCTGTCGTGGACGATCCTTATACCTTTGGACAGATCGCTGCAGCCAATGCATTAAGCGATGTGTATGCCATGGGTGGAGAGCCGAAGCTGGTTTTGAATATTGCTGCTTTTCCAAACTGCCTTTCTCCGGATATCCTTGGGGATATTATGAGGGGAGGAGCAGACAAGGTAAAAGAAGCAGGCGCCGTTCTTGCAGGCGGACATACGATCCAGGATGATGAGCCTAAGTACGGATTATGTGTTACCGGTTTTGTACATCCGGATCATCTATGGAAAAATATAGGGGCTTTGCCAGGGGATCGTCTGATCCTTACGAAACCTGTTGGTACAGGGATTTTGACTACCGCCCTGAAGGCTGATTTCTTAAGCAGGGATGCGGGGCAGGAAGTGATCCGGGTAATGAGCTGGCTGAACAAATATGCCAGGGATGCGGTGGCAGATCTGGAGATCCATGCATGTACGGATATTACCGGATTTGGTCTTGCAGGTCATTGTCTTGAAATGGCCCAGGGCAGTGGTGTGAGTCTGTGCATCGATCCGCTTTCAGTGCCTATACAGAAAGGAGCCCTGGAATATGCTTCCATGGGAATGGTACCAGCCGGTGCTTACCGGAATAAAGAGTTTGTAAAAGACAAATGCAGCTGGGGAGATACTGCTCCTGAGCTTATAGATGTGCTTTGCGATCCCCAAACATCCGGTGGACTTCTTCTTGCAGTATCTGAGAAGGATTCTTTGGAAGCTGTGAAAAGATTATCAAGTCTTCAATTCCCAGGCGCAATAATTGGCAAGGCAATTCCCAGGAAAGATGCTGATTTGCTGTTTATGAGAGAATAATAACAGGTATTATTATAAACTATAAAAGCCCTGAATAGGTTATTGGTAATTATTTCTCAAAGTCTATTGTGAAAAAAACATCAAAGTGTTATAATATACCGGTAGTAAAAATTAGCGACTGTAAAAATACTGTTGCAGTTGCACAAATTTCATAAACCAGCGGAGGTGTTTTTTATGAACTACGAGGATGTACAGAAACTTGCTAACGCCGCAAAAGCCAAGATCGGTCTTTTAAACGGCAATTTCCTGAAATACTTTCTTCGGGCTGTCATGGCAGGATTTTTTATTGACATGGCCATGATCTACAGTAATGTGGTGGGAAATGTATTTTCAGCGAATGCACCTGAATGGGGAAAATTTCTGGGGGCTTTGGTTTTCTCTATTGCAGTGCTTCTGATCTGCCTGGTAGGTGGAGAGTTATTTACCGGCAATAATATGGTCATGGCATTTGGCGCTTATGATAAGAGTGTGTCATGGAAGGATGCCGGAAAGGTATGGCTGGTAAGCTATATCGGTAATTTTGTAGGATGTCTGATCCTGGCTTTGATCTTTGTATGGGCAGGGGCATCCGGTACAGCAGATTATTTCGGAGGATTTATCAACAACAAGCTGACAATGCCTGCAGGCCAGATGTTCTTCAGGGCAGTGCTTTGTAACTTCTTTGTATGCCTTGGCGTGCTTTGCGGAATTAAGTTAAAAAGCGAAACAGGAAAATTCCTGATGATCGTTATGTGTATTTCAGGATTTGTTGTAAGCGGATTTGAGCATAGCATTGCCAATATGGGAATTTTTGTTACTTCCTATTGTCTGGTAGATGGGCTTTCCATCGGACTGATGCTGAAGAATCTTCTGATCGTAACACTTGGAAATATGGTAGGCGGTGCTCTGCTGCTTGCATGGCCGCTGAGAAAGATGAGTGCAGATAAATAATGTCAAAAGCTTTATACATAGCCGAGAAGCCCAGTGTGGCTCAGGAATTTGCAAAAGCTTTAAAGATCAACGGACAAAGAAGGGATGGTTATCTGGAGTCTGATACTTCTGTAGTGACCTGGTGTGTAGGGCACCTGGTCACTATGAGCTATCCTGAAAAATATGATATGAAATACAAAAGGTGGAGTTTTGATACCCTGCCTTTTTTGCCCCGTGACTTTAAATACGAAGTGATTCCAGGCGTTCAGAAACAGTTTCAGATTGTAAAGGGCCTTTTAAACAGGCCGGATATAGAGACCATCTATGTGTGTACGGACTCTGGACGGGAGGGAGAGTATATCTACCGGCTGGTGGCACAGATGGCTGGTGTAAAAGGAAAAAAAGAAAAAAGAGTTTGGATTGATTCTCAGACAGAAGAAGAAATTATGCGAGGGATCCGTGAAGCAAAGGATATTTCAGAATATGACAATCTTGCAGCTTCTGCTTACCTTCGTGCAAAAGAAGATTATCTGATGGGGATCAATTTTTCGCGTGTACTGACTTTGCGTTATGGGAACAGTGTATCTAATTATCTAAGTTCCAAATATCAGGCTATTTCTGTAGGAAGAGTAATGACCTGTGTGCTTGGGATGGTAGTACGCAGGGAACGGGAGATCCGTTCTTTTGTGAAAACACCATTTTACCGTGTGGTCAGTAGTATTGTACTTGAAGGAGAAAAATTCGAGGGTGAATGGAGGGCAGTAGAAGGCAGCTCTTATTTCCAGTCCCCTGTATTATATAAAGAAAACGGTTTTAAGAAAAAAGAAGATGCCAGAGGGCTGATCCAAAGCCTGTCATCTGTGCAGCCTTTGTCCTGTACAGTAGAGAAGGTGGAGCGGAAAAAGGAAAATAAGAATCCACCGCTTTTGTTTAACCTGGCAGAGCTGCAGAATGTGTGCTCCAAGCTATTTAAGATTAGCCCGGATGAAACGTTGGCAGTAGTGCAGGAATTATATGAGAAAAAGTTGGTAACCTACCCCAGGACAGATGCAAGGGTACTGTCAACAGCAGTGGCAAAGGTAATCTCTAAGAATATATCCGGGCTGCAGAATTACGGGCCTGCTGCAGATGCTGCAAAAGAAGCTCTTTCTATGGGAACCTGGCAAACCATAGCCAAGACACGATATGTAAATGACAAGCAGATCACAGACCATTATGCCATTATACCTACAGGACAGGGACTTGGCAACTTAAAAGGCCTGTCCCTTACTTCTCAGCGGGTTTATGAGACTATCGTGAGACGTTTTCTGTGTATTTTTTATCCTCCTGCAGTGTATCAGAAGGTTTCCATTGTAACCAGGATGGGGAATGAATCCTTTTTCTCTTCTTTTAAAGTGTTGGTAAGTGAAGGATACCTGAAGATTGCAGCCAATTCATTTGCAAGAAAGAAGGCTTCTGATACAGAAGGGAGAGCTGCAGAAGGAAAGTCCGAAGAAGACAGTGAAGATGTGGCCTGTGATGCAGCGCTTCTTGGTGCATTGCAGAAACTGAAGAAAAATGATATACTTTCCGTGGACAGTTTGAATATTAAAGAAGGGGAAACATCCCCTCCTAAAAGATACAATTCAGGCTCCATGATCCTTGCCATGGAAAATGCAGGACAGCTTATTGAAGACGAGGAGCTGCGTGCACAGATCAAAGGCAGCGGAATCGGTACAAGTGCTACCAGGGCAGAGATCCTGAAAAAGCTGTTTAATATTAAGTATCTGTCCTTGAACAAGAAAACACAGATGATCACTCCCACACTTTTAGGCGAGATGATTTATGACGTAGTGAATTGCTCCATCCGTCAGCTTCTGAATCCGGAGCTTACAGCAAGCTGGGAAAAGGGACTGACTTATGTGGCGGAGGGATCCATTACAGAGCAGGAATATATGGATAAGCTGGAACATTTTGTACGCATCCGTACCAATCAGGTGGAGGCCAGCAATTATCAGTATGCTTTGCGGCAATTCTTTGATGCATCGGCACAGTATTATAAAAAACCGGAGAGAAGTACCAGAAGTGCTTCTTCCGGGAAACAAGGAGGAAAATCATCATGATGAAGGATTTTACTATTTCTAATCTTCTGGATCTGAATGAAACGATTGCAGGGGAATTATTTGAAGGAAAGACCTATCCCTGGGAAGTGCTTCCGGAGATAGGAGATTTTATCATAAAGCTGGGAAATACATTAGATCCGGCAGAGTATGAGCATCTGGAGGGAGATATCTGGATCGCCAGATCAGCCCAGGTAGCACCTACTGCCAGCATCCATGGACCGGCTATCATTGGTAAGAATGCAGAAGTACGCCACTGCGCATTTATCAGAGGCAATGCGATCGTAGGAGAGGGCTGTGTAGTAGGCAATTCTACAGAGCTTAAGAATGTAGTACTTTTTAATTGTGTGCAGGTACCTCATTACAATTATGTGGGAGATTCTGTGCTTGGGTATAAGTCTCATATGGGAGCTGGTTCTATCTGTTCCAATGTGAAATCCGACAAAAAGCTGGTGATTGTTAAAGATGGGCAGGAGCAGGTAGAGACCGGATTTAAGAAGTTTGGCGCAATGCTGGGAGATCATGTGGAAGTAGGCTGTGGTTCTGTGCTGAATCCTGGCTCCGTGATCGGCAAAAATACCAATATTTATCCTCTTTCCTCTGTACGTGGCTGCGTTCCGTGTGACAGCATCTTCAAAAACGGGGAACCGGTTCCCAAAAGGGAAATGTAAAGGATATATAAGTGTAGAACATACAATATAGAACATACAATATAGAACATAAAAATATAACATAAAAATATAACATAAAAAAACAC